>CAVFKU010000068.1:0-8511 GCA_963623245.1 Parabacteroides merdae | reverse complement strand
GTCCCAAACGCCCCACAATCATCGCCGCTGCAAGAATAAACATTGATGCTGGATTGCCGGCGCTGACCACGCCTGTTGAATAGCCGCCGAGACTGAAGGCCGAACAGGTTTCAAATATCGCGTCGCCAAACCCGCAATCCGTAACGAACATCAATGCCATAGAACCTACTGCGACCAGCGAGAAACACGACATAGTCACGCTAATAGCGGTCATCTGAATACGCCGAGGAATACGACGGTGGAACGCCGTCACATCACGATGCCCGGTGAAAGCTGCACGGCAAATCAGCATAATCACCGCAAATGTGGTGACGCGAATGCCGCCAGCGGTGGAAGACGAACCCGCGCCGATGAACATCAACGCGCTCATAAATACTTTGCTGACATCACTAACTCCAGGAACCCAAGAAATATCAAAACCGGCCGAACGTGGCATCACTGCGGCCACTGCGCTCCGCCGAAGCTTCATAGACAAGTCGTTCGAGGGGAACAACTCAGGATTGTGCCATTCGACCAGCAGGAACCACAGTAGCGATAGGCTTACAAGAATGCCTGTGGTAACGAGCGTGAGTTTGGTGTGCAATGTCCATCGCTTTGGGCCAAGTTTGCGCCGTGCGCACTGCACGATATTAAGCACCACAGGAAAGCCAAGCGTGCCGATGAATGCACTGAGCAGAATCGGCAAGCCTACACCCACGTTAGTCACGTGCAAGCCGGAAGTGTCTGGGGTGAAGCCAGTGTTGTTATACGCGGACACGGCGTAGAACATTGCTTGCCACAAGGTGCGTGCAGGGTCGCCTTCGTTGACGCGCAACAGTTCAGGCAGCAGCAGTGTGAAGGTGATAGCTTCGGTGATCGCTGTGGTGGTAAGCACCACAGCGATCACGCCTTTGATTTCCGAGAATTTAGAAGCGCCCAGCTCGTTGGCGGTGAGCATCATTTGTGACACCTTCAGGCGGCGGCTGACACCCAATGCGATCATGGAAGCGAAAGTCATGACCCCTAGCCCGCCAAGCTGAATGGAAATCAGAATAATTACTTGGGCAAATATCGACCAATAAACGCTCGTATTCACCACTTGAATGCCGCAAGTGGACAAGGCAGATACGGCGGTGAAAAAGGCAATAGGCAGGCTGGTTGAATGGCCGCTGCGCGTGGCGAACGGTAGCATCAGCAGGGCGGTAACAATAACGATTAGTCCGCCGAAATACATGATGGACAGTCGCCCAGGATGCTTAAGTAGTCGGTCAGTCACGCTGATGTGACGACTTGAGCCGGATGTGTGTTCTTCATTGTCGGAAACATCGCTGTACCACCACGACAAAGCCTTCTTCGGGTGTCGCAACAGCTTGGGCAGTCGCGCCATAATCCCTCCTTGCTTCTGATGTGCCGCAAGCTATTGTATGCCTCATTTATCCTCGACGGCGCCATGTTAGACAACGAGATTGGCTCTATGCTAGTCTCCAAAGAGTGATGAAGGAGGCAGAGCTGTGCGTCGATTGCTAAATATCTTCGGTCGCTTTGATAGAAATGTGGTTTCATATTTTGCGTCTAGATTGCAGTTCGATTCAAGTTCTATCAATGGTGTAAAAGAACGCCTGCGTAAGTTTTGGCACAGTGTTGGAATATGCTACCCAATCTTGGCGGTTTGCTATGCGGGCTTTGTTCTTTTGAAATTCAAATTTGCGCCCCCTGAAGGTGACGGCGTGCTTGATAGTGCATGTCGCCTAGTGGTGTCATCTCCTTTAGCTTTTGTAGTGGCTTTTGCAGCATTTTTTATAGTATTTTTGTTGCTCATCATCATGGCGGACAGGATGTGCACTTACATTTCCAAATGCTATGTGCGTCGCAATAAGGAATGTGACAGTGCACATAATGTGGATAGTGTGCATGGCGCAATGCATACAAAGCGCCTATTTATAGTGTGCACATCCATTCTGCTCGTTTGCTATGTTCCGTGGCTTGTTTCCTCTTACCCTGGCTTGCTGGACGAAGATACTTTTCTGCAATTCACGCAGTTTTTGGGGCTTATCACTCCAAGCGATCACCATCCTTATTTTGATACGCTTATATATGAGGCTTTCTACTATGCGGGCGATGTAATCGTAGGTAGTTGTCGTGCTGGAGTGTTCTTCTATTGCACTGTCCAGATGGTTGTGCTCTGCATAGAGCTTGGTTTTGCGTTTTTGTTTCTTTATCGAAAGGGAGCTTCCTTCCGTTTTTTAGTTGTATCTGCCGTTGTTATCGGTTTAGCTCCAATATGCTCGTTTAATGCGTCGCGCATGGTTAAAGACATGACTTGGATGGTTTTCTTCATTCCGTTCATTTTTATGTACTTGCAGACTTGTTTAACGAAGGGTGAATATTTGAGGGGGGGGGTACGCCCTCGATTTGTTATCTTCGCGCTGCTCGCTATTTTCTCTGCATTAACTAAAAAGACAGGACTGTATATTGCTGTTATCTTGATAGTACTGCTGGTCTTGTTCTGTTCGAGATCGGTACGAAAGAAATTACTTGCGGTGCTCCTTGCAGTAGTAGTTGCTTTTGGTGCATGGTCTGTGTTCATATGCTCTTCGCTGGGAGTGGCGAAGGGGTATTCGCATGAGGCGTTGAGCCTGCCAATACAACAAGTGGCGCGTGCGTCGATCAACGGCGGTGATTCGTTATCTGCTGAAGAACAGTCTTTACTAGATAAGTATTTCCCTAATACTGACCTAGCAACGCGATACAATCCTACTTATGCTGATCCCGTAAAGGACGTCTTCGATGTAGATGCTTACGCCGCGGATTCCTTGGGCTTTTGGAAGTTATATGTCATGCTTGGGCTTGATCGCCCGAAAGACTATATTGTTGCTTTTTTGAGTGCCGAAGTGAGATTGTATGGGTATTTTTCAGACTACCAAGTTGCTATTGAGACAAGCAACGACGAGTGGCGACATGAGCATTTCATAGAAGTTTTTCCCAATACTGTGAGTCGTCGTAACTGTGAGCCCACAGAAGCATATTCGCAAGCAGAGTTCCGTTCAATCTTGGCCAAGTTCGCGCAAAACGATGATATCTGGGCTTCCATTCGTCAATCGACTTGTCAATTCTTGCAAAAAGTATTTCCGCTCAACTTTCTGTTCTCCACATGTGCTCCGTTGTGGATAGTTCTGTTTGCGATTGCCTTCGCATTTCGTCATCGCAATGCGAGGCGCATCTTGCTGCTCTTGTTGGCTCCGTGGTTGCTTGTCGTGTTAACGGTGGTAGTTGGCCCGTGCATCTTTCCGCGATATTTGCTGTTTCCGTTTTATACGATGTTCTTGCTGGTCTGCCTCCCCGCAGTAGCTTTATCATCTGTCACGTCCGTCCAGTGCAAGGTTGTTCTGTTCTTCTCTCCGCACCAAGACGACGAGCTACTCACTTTGGGCGCATATGCTCAGCATGTTATGAGTCAGGGTGCTGATGCTCATGTCATCCTTTGTTCCAACGGCGCGAAGTCTTATGTGCGACAGATGCTGGATGACGGTCAAAGTTGCAACAAGTGCGAAGGGTCTCATGAATATTGCCTTGATGAAGCCGCGTTTAGTGACGCAAGAGACAGAGAATATCTTGCAAGTTGTCAAGCGACTGGCTACCGGCCGTCGAGGATTCACTTTGCTTCAAGGCGTGCGGTGGACGGCTCCCTTTCTAAAAAAGAGGCTAGTGCCATTATTCGGCGTTACTTGGCCGTATTTCCTAAAGCTGAAGTATGCACAATTAGTCCGTTTGTAGGAGAGGTGCAGCACAGCGATCATCGTCATTTAGGTCAAGCCGCGGTTGAGCTTTATCGCAAAGGTCGCATACGGCGCTTAAATCTTTTTGTGGAGCCGTATTGTTTACAGGCTTTTCGTTTGAAGAACCCTGATATTGAGTTGTCGTCTGTTGTAGCTGACGGCTCCAAGAAAGCTGGTCTTGCGAGCGCTATCGCACAATACTGCTTCTGGGATCCTAGCGTTGAGCGATATGCTATTGGATATCATTCCGTAACGGGGGAGTTTGATGCTTTTATGAAAGAGCCGGCTTCTTACTGGCATGCTGTCCAATGGAGGTGGTGACAATATATCAGTACGAGTTTTACAATCGCTTTCTTCGCACAGGTACTTGTAAGCCGCAAGGCAGTGTGCCGCCCTCTTTTGTTGAGCTTGATGACATCCAGTGGATTCGTTCGAGTTATTGGGCTGAGCATTGCCTAGAGTGTGCAGAGCCGTTGTGTTATGAGACTTGTGAGCTATTTGCTCGCCGTGACGACGGCAGATGTCGCCGCTTTGCGTTCGGAATATATGACAATCCTCATTTTCCTGATGCGCCTTTTGCTAGTGAAATAGCATTCCGTAAGTGGGGCAAACTTGAGAGCATTGTATATCCAGGTTCCTTGACGGTACAAGAAGCTATTGCCTCGAATAGTCTTTGGGAGCGCAGGTGCGCTAAGAGACGTCAACTGATGAGATTGGGCGCTTTAGGACGGTGTATCTACCCTATTGAGCAGCGGCAGGAATTTGATTCCATTAAATATGCATCAGCTGATGCTATCAACCATGACAACCTAAGAGATACACCATTTTTCCTGCTGCAACTGTACTCACCTGAGAATGAGCCGTTTACGCTTTTCTTCGATATCACCGACGGTGATGCCTTGGCTTTTCGTGAGGGGATTACCATCACTCCAGGCTATAACCAGCATGTGGTTGATGTGTCGCGCGTATTTCCAGGTGTTGACAAGCTCCGCATGAAAATCTACCCAGAGAACAATCGGCAGGCTCGCATTGTGCTTCTGTTTTGCGAACTTGTGCAATTTGCGTCTGGAGTTGTTCCGGTTGAATATCCAGCTATGAATGCTTCGGCGAATGCTGCTGGAATTACAACAAACAGCGGCTCTCGAAGCACCCCTGCGAAGAAGGTCAAGTGTGTTGCTTGGGATCTTGACAATACAGTCTGGGATGGGACCTTTGTAGAAAGTGATCCAGAACTGCTTGCTATGCGCTCAGGTGTGGTTGAGACCATGAAGGCTTTTGATGAGCGCGGCATTATTCAGATTGTGGTGAGCAAGAATACTGAAGATGAGGTAAGGCCCACTCTCGACCGTCTCGGCATTTCAGATTGGTTTGTTGCGCTATTTGTTAATTGGAAGCCCAAGAGTGAGAACTTGAAAGCTGCCGCAGAATTGCTCAATATCAACATAGACACCTTCGCATTGATTGATGATTCTTCATTCGAGCGTGAAGAGGTTTTATTTTCTCTTCCTGCAGTTCGCGTGTATGACGAGAATATGGTGTCTGCTGTGCTTCAAAGTCATAGTGTTGGTGAGGCAATGGGCGCTGCTCCCATTCTTGCATTGCCGGAGTTTGATGTTCCAGTAACGGCGGAAGGCAAAAAGCGGCGTCAAATGTATAAGACTGAAATAGTTCGCAAGAGCGCGTCCAAGCAGAGCGGGGGAAGTCAGCTTGATTTCCTGCGTTCGTGCCAGCTGCATGCTCATCTGTTTACGCCGAGCGACGATGCTGCAATTACTCGTTCGTATGAATTACTGCAGCGCACCAATCAGCTTAATCTTTCCGGCAGGCGTTATGACAAGGAAACATTCTTTGCGAAGGCGCGGGAGAGTGACGTTGCGCATCTTGCGATGACTTGTGCTGATCGATTCGGTGACTATGGTCAGGTTTTATATCTCGAAGCGTTTGTTGAAGCGAGCAACCCCTCTCTTCTTGTGATTGACGAATTTGCACTCTCGTGTCGCGTTGCGCACAAATGTGTCGAGGCCGCGCTTGCTCTGCGACTTCTGAAACTATTTCAGTCAAAAGGTGTTACAGCTATTGAGCTGCGTGGAAAGCGAACAGACCGTAATGGCCTGTTAATTGACTCGTTTTGTGCTGCTGGTTTTCGTGATGAGAGCAGTAAAGACACGCTTCGCTTGAAATTGATGTCTGTTGATGAGCTCATTTCGCCTGATGTGGTTCATATGACTGGTGGTCAGTAGTTGAAACGGTTCTGATTGTTCTTAACCGTTTCTGCTTTTTAATTATCGCAAACTTCCCATTGTTGCGACTATGTGCGGCTTGTGTCTCTCTGCTCTTGTCGATTTGCAGCTGTTGACCCTTGAGTTGTATGCGAATTCCGTTCTTCCATGTTTGAAATATCTCGTGGACTTGACGGCGTGCCAGCCGCTAGGATGGGCACTAGGCAAAGAGCGGATGAATCTGGCAAATAGGAGCGGCGATATGGCTTCACGTAATGCAATGGTGGTGACGCACAGTCGGTTGCGTCACAGTGGCACGGTGGTTGCTGAGGCTGTGGAACAGTTGCGCTCGGCAGGTTTCACGGTTGCGATTGTTGATAATGTTGGCCCGCCAGCGTTTGCTATGAGCACGCCAAGGGTTGACGACGACACCGAAATTGTTGTTGTGCTTGGGGGAGATGGCACTATTTTGCGTGCTGCCGAGCTGGTGCACTGCACGCAGGTGCCAATTCTTGGCGTGAACTTAGGTCATGTCGGTTTTCTGGCGGAGTTTGAAAGCTTCCAGATGAGCGAGGCGATTCGCCGCGTGGCTGAGCATGATTATTCGATTGACGAGCGCATGATTGCGCATGTTGATGTGTGGTTGCCCGGCGCGAGCGAGCCGTTGGAAGACTGGGCGCTGAACGACATCACCGTAGAGCGTGCAGATCGCGGCAAAATGGTTGAGCTGTCCATCAGCGTCGACGGTGTGGAAATGAGCTCTTTTGGTGCGGATGGCGTTATCGTTTCCACCCCTACTGGCTCCACGGCTTACGCGTTCTCTGCGGGCGGGCCAGTCATCTGGCCGAATGTCCGGGCGCTGCAACTGGTGCCGCTAGCTGCTCACGCCTTGTTCGCACGCCCCTTGGTGATTGGTGCGGATTCCTCATTTGCCATGACTATTCTCGACGATTCGATGTCGGAAGGATGGATTTGTTGCGACGGCCGCCGCCAACGTGCTCTGCCTAAGGGCACGCGCATTGATGTGCGCGCTTCGCGCGATACTTTACGTCTTGCGCGTCTTTCTGGCGTGCCATTTACCGATCGGCTTGTTACGAAATTCGATTTGCCGGTTGTTGGCTGGCGTGAACAAGCTTCGCGCATTCATCAAGGAGGGCGTTGATGCTTGAAGAACTTGCTTTGCGCAATTTAGGGCCGATTCGTGCCGCTCACATTGTTCCTGCTCGGGGTTTGACGGCTATTACCGGCGAAACTGGCGCTGGTAAATCCATGTTGTTGTCGGCCATTCGCTTGATTTCTGGCGGCTCTGTTGAATCCTCGAGGGTTGCTTCTGGGGCTGATGAAGCTTGGGCGCAAGGTATATTTTCAGTGGATACTGAACACAGTCAGGCGGTTGCGATTGCGCAGCAAGCTGGCATTGAGCCAGAAGATGGCGAGTTATTTCTTTCGCGTGTTGTGCCTGCGTCCGGCCGTTCGCGTGCTGTGGTGGGTGGCAAGAGTGTGCCGCGTTCAGTGCTGGCTGATGTATCGGCGCAGTTGGTGACAGTTCATGGCCAGGCCGATCAGTTGCGCATTGCTTCGTCGGTTCGACAGCGTGAATTTTTAGATGCGTTTGCTGGTGACAACGAAGAGCTTGCTGCGTATCGTGCAGCGTGGCAGATGCTTGTAGCGATGGATGAGCGGCTGGAACGTTTGCGCTCGCAGGAATCCTCTGCACGAGACCGTGCTGATTACCTACGCGAATCAATTGAACGTATCAACCGTGTCAATCCGCAGCTAGGCGAGGATGAGGAGCTGAAAACAAAACGTGATCGCATTGAGAATGCTGCTGATATTGCGCTAGGTGTGAGTGCAGCTCTTGCGGCGCTCGACGCTTCACAAATGAGCGATGACGCTGTTTCGGCGATCGACTTGGTCAACCGTGCCGTGCAGTCGCTCAGATCCATTCATATTGGGGGTTCGTTTGGTGAGCGAGCTGACCGATTGGAATCCATTAACGCGGACTTGTCTGATGTGGTGTCCTCGCTCGCGTCCGATATCGACGACGAGGCCAGTGTGGAAGATCTCGATCAGATTAACGCTCGTATTCACGACTTGAGCGAACTTACGCGCCGCTGGGGGCCGACTATCGCAGACGTTATTGCATGGCGAGACAAAGCTGCATTTGAAGTCGAAGATCTTGATGCTTCGCCAGAAAAGGTGGCAGAGCTTGAGGCAGAACGCGAACAGCTTCACGAACAAGCGCTGTCCGCTGCTGAAACCTTAAGTGCTGTGCGCCGTGCTGCCGCCGAGCGTTTAAGTGAGCAGGTTAGTGAGGAATTGGCCGCGCTTGCCATGGCCGGAGCTGCGCTTGAAGTGCGTGTCAGTGAGCGTGACGATGGCTCGCTTAGTCCTCATGGCCGCGACAATATCGAATTCCTATTCACTCCGTTTCCTGGTTCGCCGCAGTTGCCGATGGGTAAAAGCGCGTCCGGCGGCGAGCTGAGCCGTCTGATGCTGGCGCTTGAACTGGTGGCCGCTGCTGAGCGTGGCAACAG
>CAVFKU010000067.1:0-8526 GCA_963623245.1 Parabacteroides merdae | reverse complement strand
GGCTTTTCACAAAATGTATGTTGTCAGTTGATATTCTCGGGGGTATCGATTTCAAACACGCCGTAACTCCAACCGTGGCGACGATAGACAACGGAAGGACGACCAGTCTCCTTGTTGACAAACAGGAAGAAATCGTGGCCGATAAGTTCCATCTCATACAAAGCTTCGTCAATACTCATCGGCTCGGCGATATGCAGTTTACGACGAATCACAATCGGAGTGTCGCCAACCTGAACCTCAACCGACTCCCCCGGGCCAAGCTCTGAAGACACTGCGGCAGCAGGGCTGTTGTCTAGCTCTTCATTGGATTCAGCCTCAAACGTTTCTGGCTCGATAGCACCCAAATCAACCGGCACTGGATTCTCATAGCCACGACGATGATCTTTACGACGATCGCGCGTGCGGCGAAGACGCAAGGTCAACTTGTCAAGAGCCATGTCAAGTGCACTGAACTCATCGGCGCTCGACGCTTCTGCACGAACTACTGTGCGACCTGCAATAACAGTAATTTCCACACGCCTAGCAGTATCTGCCTGACGAGGGTTGCCCTCATGGGTGAGCACAATCTGTGCACGCTGCGCATCGGGTGCAATGGCGGTCACACGATTCATCTTGCTTTCGACGACATCACGGAACCTTTGCTTGATTTGCGTATGACGTCCGGTAACGACGATTTCCATGTGAACCTCCTAATAACTCAAGCGGCGCCAGCCGCTATTTGCGTTCCGACTGGCAACTTCACCGGCCGGATAGTTTTCATTGTAGACGAGCATTGAGCGTGTAGGCGCAGAAAATCCATGATTTATTATTTGTTTTTTCTGTTATTTCGCACTGGTATAGTGGATATTTTGAGACCCCTTGATGACCGCGGTCATGCCTAGCAGCAATGACTGAGGAACTTCCGGGCTCCACAGAGCACGATGGCGGATAACGTCCGCCCAGGGCGACTTGAGAGATAGCGCAACAGAGAACAGACCGCCTTACGACTATGTCGTGAGGTAAGGGTGAAACGGCGGTGTAAGAGACCACCGGACCCCTGGTAACAGTGGGTCGCATGGCAAGCCTCATCGGGAGCAAGGCCAAGCAGATGGCTCTAAGGGCTGCTCGCCTATGCCATCGGGTAGGCCGCTAGAGCCTGGCGGCAACGTCAGGTCGAGATGGATGGTCATCCGTGCGCTTAAAAGCGCATGACAGAACCCGGGGTATAAGGGGTCTCACTTACTCGTCCATCAATTCATGCGCAACGCGGCGCAATGCTTCAGGATTGTGCCCTTTGCGCCCGCCTGCAGCCCAGAAGCGACGTAAGCGCACCTGACGGTCAAGCCCTTGCGTTTTGCGGAACACCTTGCGACCAAGTTCCCAAGCGGATTCCTCGAACAGCCCCTGCTGCGCTGCCTCATCAACTACACGGGACGCCAACGCATAATCAATACCTTTGCGCCGCAACTCCATCACTGTGCCGCGCTCTCCCATCAAACGGTTCAAGCAATAACGCACTGTTGATTCGGCATAGGCCTGGTCGTCAAGCAACTTAAGCTCAGCTAAACGCTCGACGACAGTATTAGCTGCTTGCTCGTCATAGCCCTTATCTATCAGCCGAGCTTGCAAGACTGCGCAAGAGCGTGGGGCAGCATCTAACAGGCGTAATGCTGCCTCACGACAGGCGTCGACATCTTGAGGATTGAGCTCAGCGCCAGCAGACGAGGAGCCGCGCTTCTCACGCTTTACGCGCTTCACACGACCTGAATCCGCATCGCTGACTTCGCCAATCGGATTGTCGATAACGACGCTATGCTTCTGGAGAAATGCCTCGGCACTAATCATGACGGTTAGTTCATGCTTCAGAACCAGCTACAGCCTTGGAAGACTTGGTTGCAGTCTTGCCTTCTTTAACTGATGTTGCACTCGACGTTACAGCAGCAACAGATTCACCGCGCTCTTCTGATTGAACAGCATCCTCAGTTTCCTCACCTTCGGCGAATTGATCCACTGAATCAATCAGACCGAAGGTCGCCTTGACTTTGTTTTCAATCTCTTCGGTGATGCCAGGGTTGTCTTTCAGGAAGTTGCGCACATTCTCACGCCCCTGACCGAGCTGATCTCCCTCGTAGGTGAACCAAGAGCCTGACTTCTTGACCACACCAACCTGAATGGCCATATCCAGCGCAGAACCTTCACGAGAAATACCTTCGCCGTACAGCATGTCGAACTCGGCTGATTTGAACGGCGGAGCCATCTTGTTTTTCACCACCTTGACACGCGTACGATTACCCACCGCATCCTCACCATTCTTAATGGTTTGGACGCGCCGAATATCCATGCGCACAGAAGAGTAGAACTTCAGTGCCTTGCCACCGGTGGTGGTTTCAGGAGAACCGAAGAACACGCCAATCTTCTCGCGCAACTGGTTGATGAAAATAGCAGTGGTGCCAGCTTGTGCAAGTGCGCCTGTCATCTTACGCAAAGCTTGGCTCATCAGGCGCGCTTGCAAGCCCACATGACTGTCTCCCATATCGCCTTCAATTTCAGCCTTGGGCACCAGAGCTGCCACGGAATCAATCACAATAACGTCCAGTGCCCCCGAACGGATGAGCATGTCAGCAATTTCCAATGCCTGTTCGCCGTTGTCTGGTTGGGAAACGATGAGCGAATCGGTGTCAACACCAAGCTTACGAGCATACACCGGATCAAGCGCATGTTCTGCGTCAATAAATGCGGCCACACCACCCGCCTTCTGGGCGTTTGCCACCACATGCAACGTCAGTGTGGTTTTACCTGAAGATTCAGGGCCGTATATCTCAACAACGCGCCCCTTAGGAAGACCACCGATACCAAGAGCCATGTCTAACGCAAGCGAACCTGTGGGGATAACCTCAACATCCTGCTCAGGCTTGTCCCCAAGTCGCATCGCCGAACCTTTACCAAAGTTTTTCTCAACTTGAGCCAATGCAGTGTCAAGCGCGGCCTTACGGCGTGGATCAAGTTCATGCTGCTTGGACGCTGCGCCAGTGGTCTGTGCCATAATCTTCTCCTTGTAACACATTGACAAACGACTGTTCACTTCTCACGGTACGTATTCACCTCACACGCAGCAAGAGCAACCGACCATTGTGGTCGAAACCCCCCGTTGCCAACGCAGACATTACCTCATACTTCAATAAAGACAACGGTTTTTGCACCATGCGCAAGTGACAACCGTACATATGCCGGCGGTACTCGCTGTGGATAACTATAACCCCAAATGCGAACATTTGTTCGAATTGCGGCAGCGACACGCCGAACTATTTCAGACTACGCGGTGCGGCATGGGCGGGGCATTATGGTCATGCCCCCAACGCCTCGTATCTGGAACTTCCATCTGATCACACAGCACATTCCATACAACGCGAGGCTCCTGCCCTGATTCAAGCGCCTCAACAACACTCATGTTCCCCAACGCAGACAGCTGCTGGTCGTGCGATAGTGCGCGCCCATACGTGCGCCCGAAAACCTCTTCAAGTAACTGCCAAAATTCTCGCTCACGCATAAGGCTCCAGTGTAGCGTTCCATGACGCAATAACAATCCCAACCCTTAACGAGAAGTCGTGATTAACAGATAGCGACAGCTGTAAAACCATTAAGAAGCAATCGCATCGAGCCTGTCAGCAACAAGGCGCAATAATTGAGCTGCACTCACACCCAAAGATTGGGCAATGGATGTGAGCAATTCAGAACTGGCTTCCTTTTGTCCACGTTCCACTTCAGACAAATATCCAAGAGACACGCCAGCCTTTTCGCTAACTTCACGCAAAGTTCTATGAGCACGCGAACGCAAATCTCGCAAAACATATCCGATAGCACCACGCAATGTAGAATTAGCGGCCATGACTTGTTCTTCGCGCTGGCTTTTCTGCGAGCCTTCACACCGAGCTGCACTCTGCACAGCTACATGGTCAAGCTCGCTGTCATCCCACATGCGACGACGAACTTCAATAGCCTCATCTTTAGCTCTCTTGGCGGCACGCGCCTCAATAAGCTGCTGTTGAGCAAACATAACAGCACGGCGTTGAGCCGGGGTTAATTCATGCATTCGAGCAGCATTTGGGCGCACCATCGGCGCCGAGGTTGATGATTTAACTGTCGAGCGAACACGGGTTGTTGTTTCCATAATCCATCCCCTTACCCATGTGTGATGTTGTTACTCTATACAACACCACAACAATGAGCAGGAGTGGTTTTATTCCTATGAAAACACTGTAAGATGCCTCACTATTTGCAATGCTTGTATAACAGCACCCGCACGTACTTGTTCCCGAGAGCCTTGCAAATGCAACTCAAAAGCGGCACTACTTATCCCATCCGTCTGCCTCGTCATATTGAGTGCGCATGACGAAGAGGGAGGAAACTGTAAATCATCCAGTTGAACAGCCAGCACATCAGGCAATGACACGCCAACATAAACCAGCCCAGCCGGCTTGACCCCATCCGAACCAGGACCGGCAACCCCAGTAGTTGATATCGACATCACTCGCCCCGCGTATTTGCCCTGATTGTAGAGCCGTGCCGCCGCAACAGCCATTTGCCGGGCAACTTCAGGGTGAACAGCGCCTTCACGCTCTAACAATGCGGCATCTACGCCCAAAATTGAGGCTTTTGCGTTGATGTCATATGTGACAGCTGAACCAAGAAATACCTTCGACGCACCAGGAATACGCACAAAGGCATCAGCAAACAAACCGCCCGTCAACGATTCTGCACAAGCAATCTTGCAATCTTGCGCGGCGCAATCGCTAAGAATTGCTGCCGCTAACGCGTCCTGCTGTTCGAGAACAGTCATCGTGAATGTTTACGTTGTGATGATGCGTTAGATGGATTTTTTGCAGCTCTTCTGGGTGACGATGCAGACGACCTTCTTGCTGACGTTCTAGGAGATGAGCCGAACGTGTTGTATATATATAGACCGCCGGAGTACAAGCACAGGAACAGCGCCAAATACAGCAGCACGTACGTAGCGAGCAGATAGGTGTTCAACCAAGTCGGCACATCCATAATGGCGACAGCAGTAGCGCAAAATTGCCAAACAGGCAACAAGAGCATTGACAAGCCAACGCATTGGAATACTGTTTTCAGCTTGCCAGGCCACGCTGCGGCAATAACTTTACCTTGTGGACGTTCCATCACCACAAAGCGCATCACAGTAATACCGATTTCACGCACGAGAAACAGCGCGGTGGCCCACCATGGGAACTCGCCGAACACGCTGGCCACAATCAGCGCACCACAGGTGAGCAGTTTGTCGGCGATTGGATCCATCAGCTTGCCCAGTTCGGTCACCTGATCGTATTTGCGAGCCAGCCAACCATCAATCTTATCGGTAGAAGCTGCGAGAATGAAAATAGCAGCAGCTGACCAACGCATTGGAAGGTTATTTAACCCCCAGGGGCCTGCAGCGATATACATTCCAAGGAAAAGCATCACGAGCGCGATACGCGAATAGGTGACAAGATTCGGAACGGCATTCCAGCCGTCCAACAGCGAGGGCTTGGCTCTGTGTCTTTGCCTAAGTGATGCCGGCTTGTCTGATTCAGTCACTTCGCCTTGCCGCACTATTTCGTTTGCACTAGCTGTTTCACTTGCAGCACTCTGCCCGTGACCGCTAACTGGGTTGTCATGCTCATTAAGCACAGTGTTATGTTCACTGACTGAATTAAGCATGTCTTGTTCATCCGCCTCAGGACGGGAATGCTCATGCGCTGTACTCATAATCGTTCAGATTACCCTCACTGCAGGTCATCAGTCTGAGTAGTGGTGTCGGCAGGCTCAATTGAACTTGTTTCGCCGCGAATAAACGCCAGCACCGCCGGCAAATCAGCGGGCTGGACAAGCACTTCACGCGCCTTCGATCCTTCGGAAGGCCCAACCACACCACGCGATTCCAGCAGATCCATCAAACGACCAGCCTTAGCAAAGCCCACCCTCAGTTTGCGTTGGAGCATGGAAGTGGAACCGAATTGCGTGGAGACCACCAACTCGGCAGCCTGCAGCAACACGGCCATATCGTCGCCGATTTCCTCGTCCGGCTCAATTGTCTTATTCTCAGCTTCACGAGCCATCTGCTCGATGTCCTCGCGGTATTTAGGCTTGCGCTGCGTGCGCACAAACTCCACTGCCTGACGGATTTCAGATTCACTAACCCACGAGCCCTGCACGCGAATCGGCTTGGCGGAGCCCATCGGCAGGAACAAGCCGTCACCCTGACCAATCAGCGTTTCAGCACCCACAGTGTCGAGAATCACACGTGAGTCAGTTGCCGAAGAAGTTGTGAACGCCAGACGCGATGGAATATTGGCTTTAATTAAACCAGTCACCACGTCAACGGAAGGGCGCTGCGTGGCAAGCACGAGATGTACGCCAGCAGCTCGCGCCAGCTGGGTGATGCGCTGGATGGAGCTTTCCACGTCGTTCTTCGCCACCATCATCAAATCTGCCATCTCGTCGACGACAACCAGAATATATGGGTATGGCGCAACCTTGCGGTTCGAACCGGCAGGTGCGTGGACTTTGCCTTCGCGCACAGCCTTATTGAAATCATTGACGTGCTTAAACCCGAAGAACTCCAGATCGGAGTAGCGTGAATCCATCTCCTTAACCACCCATTCGAGCGCTTGGGCGGCCTTCTTCGGATCGGTAATAATCGGGGTCAGCAGGTGCGGGATGCCCGCGTAGGCGGACAGCTCCACGCGCTTAGGGTCGACCATAATCAAACGCACCTGTTCGGGGGTGGCACGCATGATAATCGAAGTGAGCATAGAGTTGACGAAGCTCGACTTGCCCGAACCAGTAGCACCAGCAACCAGCAGATGCGGCATCTTAGTGAGATCAGCAGTGACGAAATGCCCTTCAACATCCTTGCCAATACCGCAAATCATCGGGTTAGGATTGCTCACAACTTCTTGACTGCGCAACACATCGCCCAGGCATACGATTTCTCGATCCTCGTTCGGAATTTCGATACCAATGGCCGATTTGCCGGGAATCGGCGAGAGAATGCGCACATCGGAACTGGCCACCGCATAAGCGATATTGCGCTGAAGATTCGTAACCTTCTCCACTTTGATACCAGGGCCGAGCTCAACCTCATATTGAGTGACGGAAGGCCCACGCATAAAGCCGACAACTTTGGCATCCACCTTAAACTGTTGGAACGTGGAAGTCAGTGCGCGAATTACCCTGTCGTTGGAAGGAGTGCGTGCAGCATGCGGCGTGCCTTTGGCAAGCATATCCAGACTGGGCAAATGGTAGGGTGCCTCAGCATCAGCATGTTCACTCTCAGTTTGAGCAGGCGAAATGGTTTCGCTTCTCTCGCTTTCGTCACTATCTTCGCCATACGCGCCGGAACCTGCACCCAAGGCGAGTGTTGCAGTGGTCTCACCGCCCTGCACAGCTGGTGCCCACGAGTCTTCCCCTTGTGGGTCAGGAACAGCGGCAGTGGGCATGGCAGTGGGCATCGGCAATGTTTTGTCGGATGTATTATCTTCCCTGATACCTTGATCTTCTTGCACGGGCATCTCAACGGACTGCCCGTGACGTGTTGCCGCTTGAGAAAACGGGTCGTCCCCTTGATATTCTTCCAAAGTTAGATTGGAAGCAACTTTATTTTTCCTGCTGAACAGACGCGAGAAGATCCCTCGTTTAACTCCACCAGCTTGGAGGTCATCTTCTTCGTCGGAGCCGTCATGGGCCGGCACACCGTCCGCAAATGACAGTGTGCCATCCCCGATACGCACTTCATTAGGAAATTGCTCGTCGCCTTCCTCAGTAGCATCACGATAAGATTTGCCCTGCATTTTAGCAGCAAGACGCTGCCCTAAA
The DNA here is from genome assembly GCA_963623245.1 of Parabacteroides merdae. GTDB lineage: Bacteria > Actinomycetota > Actinomycetes > Actinomycetales > Bifidobacteriaceae > Bifidobacterium. The sequence goes on along the minus strand of CAVFKU010000067.1, from coordinate 675 downwards.
TCAGGCAAATCAGTGACATGAAGCTTGGAAATAAGCAGCACAGCAAACAGCGCGACAACAACGAACACAATAATCGCAAATACAGCAGAAAGCCCCCATGCCAACGGCGATCCAAGCATGTAGCCGAGCAGACCGCCAGCGCGTTGCAGCACGCCGATATCAAAACCGCTGGCTTTTGAAGCGACAACGACGTCGATAATCGAGCAAATCGACCACATCAACAATACCCAGCCCGTAATCACACGGGGATTGTTTGACTCCTTGCCACTGTTGCGCATCAAGCGGACGGCAACAACAACAAGCAACACCGGCAGCACCACGCTCATCACACCAAACACGCCAGAAGCTACTGCATGTAAGAACTGCCCAAATGCGCCGTGCACACGGAACCATTCAGAGGCGCAAAACAACACTGCAAGCACCAACAACAAGAAGCACAGGCCGTCACGGCGATACGCGGGATCATATTCACCAACGCCGGTGATAGCTCGCACACCCGAGCCGAACGCACGTGGAATCGCCAACAGGATCTTTTTCCATACCGGTTCCGCTGACATCACAAGCTCTGGTTGAACTTTGGTATTACCGTCGCGCGAAGAGGCCCCGCCACTCCTGCGAGGGCGCGACGAAGGTCGTGATGAAGATGATTGTGCCATAACGGGTTTGATTCTACTA
>CAVFKU010000066.1:0-8878 GCA_963623245.1 Parabacteroides merdae | reverse complement strand
GTCATTTTCGCCTTTGTTGCCCTAGTCATGGAATATCGTTTCCTTTCCTATTCGACGCATCACGCTACTACGCACAGCTTGAAGCACCCTCAAAGCGCTTTCAGCCCACACATTATGCTCGCAAATAGCGCCTCAGCGAAATTGATGAAGCCGCAACCGACAGCAACAGCGCCCCTGCTACCAAGGCCGGTGAAATCATCAGCACCGTCATTTGGTCAACATACGGAATCCAAGTAATCGATTGTGCCAACCAGCCGGAGATAAACACCCTGACAATCAGCGAAAGCATTAAGCACGACAAAATGGAGCCAAGGAAGGACGCGATCGCTCCTTCAAGAATAAAAGGCAAGCGAATGGTCCAGTTTGAAGCTCCCACATATCGCATAATCTCAGTTTCGGTTCGTCTGGATGCTGCAGACATGCGAATAGTGGTGCTGGTTAGCAAAACAGCAACAAGCACCATAATGCCGGCGAGGACTGCGGTAACCACGGTGGCACGGTTGAGCACAGCGAATACCGGCTCAAAAATCTGGCGTTGGTCGGTGACAGTCTCGACGCCTTCTTTGCCTGAAAGCACCTCGGCAACAATTTGATATTTGGCTGGATCTTTGAGCTTAAGCCACAGGGAATCCTGCATATCGTCGGCCGTTAAAGTACGCCCTTGGAACTCACCATTGGGATATTGCTTAATGAAGGTGCTGTTATAAAATTCTTTCTTGCTCTTATAGGTGATGGAAGACACCACATCAGTCAAGTCATCACGAATTGTTTTCTGCAAGGCTGTGATTTCCGCACTGGTTGGCGATGTGCCAGCAGCACAATTTGCTGACTGGCTCGTGCCGTTCGGGCACAGCCACACCACAACCTCAACCTTGTCATACCAATCACCTTTTGCTTTGGTGATTTGCGCTTGAGTGAGCATCGAAGCGCCGATGAAGACGAAAGAGATAAAGGTAACAAGCATCACTGAAATAAGCATCGGCACATTACGCCTCAGGCTCGTCCAGGTTTCCGAAAGAATAAATCGCACTCTCATTGCTGTTCCTCCTCACCTGCTTGATGCTGCTTTTGTTCACGCGGTTCGCTGGGCGGGTGCGGCACAGGAATAGCGTTACCAGAGCCACCAGCGTTGCCAGCTAGCTCATTAAGATCAAGCCCTTTGCCCCAAGTGAGTGTATCTTCCAGCGAAGTAAACACCTCACCGTAACGCCCTGTGCGCCCTGAATGAACTGACTGAGCGAGACGGGCAATGCCCTCATTTTCGTGGCTTGAGTCAACAATTCCGCCCGCAGCTGCGTCACCAACAAGGTTAATGCCAGCGCTTTCAGCTAAGCTTTGAACACCACTAACGGCTTGAGCGCCTGCAACTGCTCCCTGGCTGCCAGACGTAACCTCAGCTACCTCAGTAGTGACTTGATCATTGGCAGCACCACTGGCAGCCCCAACAGCAGCCCCAACAGCAGCTTGACCGCTAGCAGCAACAGCTGTCTGCTGGAACGAGGCTTCACCACCCAGCGCCTGATGTGATTTGCTTGTTACCTCAGCGTCAGGGAAAAACTCAGCGGAGTCATAGGATCCATGTTCTTCGTCGCGCACAATCTTGCCGGCGTGCAGTTCGACAACGCGTTTGCGCATCGAATTAACAATCTCCTCATTGTGCGTAGCCATAACAATGGTGGTGCCAGTGCGATTGATGGCGTCCAGCACTTCCATAATGCCCAATGACGTAGTGGGATCAAGGTTGCCGGTAGGCTCGTCCGCCAGAAGAATCTGCGGATGATTCACATAAGCACGCGCAATCGCCACACGCTGCTGCTCACCGCCCGACAGCTCATGAGGATAGCTCTTCTCCTTGCCCGTCAAGCCAACCGTCTCAAGCACCTTAGGCACCAGCGACTTGACAGAAGAACGGCGCATACCGATTACTTCCAGCGCAAATGCCACATTCTGCCACACAGTTTTATTGTTCAGCAGCTTGTAATCCTGAAAGATAAAACCAAGTGAACGGCGATATTGGGGTACTTGCCGGTTGGTGATGCGGCGCAAATCATTGCCTGCCACGCGAATCTCGCCGTCAGTGGCCTCCTCTTCGTGCAGCAGCAGGCTCAATAGCGTGGATTTGCCTGAGCCAGATGCGCCCACAAGGAAGACAAAGTCGCCGCGCTCGATATTGAGATTGATGTTATCAAGTGCCGGTCTGGTGCCCCTAGGGTACATTTTGCTCACATGATCCAGCGAAATCAGTGCCATATCATTCCTTTTCGTTCCTGCTCGTACAGTTAAGCCTTACACTCATATCCTTGCGCTTATAATCTCTTGGGCGGGCCCTTATGCCTGCTCGCGGCGCTGTTCATGCCGCCAGCGAATGCCGGCCTGAATAAAGTCGTTAAGATCGCCGTCGAACACGGCTTGAGTTTGCGAAGTCTCATATCCCGTGCGCAAATCCTTAACCATCTGATAAGGGTGCAACACATACGAGCGCATCTGGTCGCCCCAACTGGCTTTAATATCGCCAGCAAGCTCCTTCTTCTTCTTCGCTTCCTCCTCGTGGCGAAGCACCAACAGCCTCGACTGCAACACAGCCATAGCCGCGGCACGATTCTGAATCTGCGAACGCTCGTCCTGCATGGTGACGACAAGACCTGTGGGAAGATGGGTGATACGCACCGCTGAATACGTGGTGTTCACGCCCTGGCCGCCGGGGCCGGACGAACAGTAGGTGTCCACGCGAATGTCGGTGTCGGGAATGTCGATGTGATCGGTCGCTTCAACCAGCGGCACCACTTCGACGGCAGCGAAGCTGGTTTGGCGGCGACCCTGATTGTCGAACGGGGAGATGCGCACCAAACGATGTGTGCCACCTTCAACAGACAGGCGACCGTAAGCATATGGCGCATCCACTTGGAAAGTAGCGGACTTAATGCCCGCCTCCTCAGCGTAAGAAGTATCCATCACTTTGGCCTTAAAGCCATTGCGTTCGCAATAGCGCAGATACATGCGCAATAACATCTGCGCAAAATCGGCCGCATCTACGCCGCCCGCACCAGAGCGGATGGTGACGACAGCACAGCGCTCGTCATATTCGCCGTCAAGCAGGGTTTGGATTTCCATATCGTCCAAGTCGCTTTGAATGCTTTCGATTTCGCTTTGCGCCTCAGCGAGCGAATCCGCATCGTTTTCTTCCCTACCGAGTTCGACAAGCGTTTCCACGTCGTCAATGCGCTGAGTGGCTGAGTTGAGCCGCTTCAATTGCGCTTGAGCAGCGGAGAGTTTGCTGGTCACCTGCTGCGCGTGTTCAGGGTCGTCCCACAAGCCAGGTTCGGCGGCTTGCTGTTCGAGTTCAGCGATTTGCGATTTCATGCGATCTACGTCCAACGCCTGAGCAATGGAATCGTATTTCGCACGCGCGTCAGCAACCGCCTGAGAAAAATCAAATTCTGCCATCGTGTTTCACCTTACAGTTATTCTTGAGAAAATCTTGGAAATTGGGCTTATGCGAGGCACATATAGCCCACTTCACATATTCATATAAACCGCGCAGCGACAAGCAATACCTTTTATTCACGCAGCCGCGAACCAACCGCTGGAATATCAAAGATGTCGCCCGCGAGAATATGCGGGCAGGAGTCAAAGACCTGCGTAAATGGCGGGAACCACCACAGAGACTAGCATGGCTGCGGCTATGACAATACACACCGCTCGCACCATATTGCGGCGGCGACGCTCGCGCACCTCGCGCTCATCATGCCGACGTTCACCCATAAAGCGCGAGTATACGCTACGCCCTGCCCCGTAAAGGTCGCAGCAAGCTCAGAACCTGCGAATATGCCGACCAAAGGCGCGAGCCTGCGAACGAACGCGTGCAACAGCAGCGTGAGCATGAGCGCGAGCACGGGCACGGACGCGTGCACGGACACGGCTGCGCGCGCGAACACGGGCGATGGCATAAGCGCGACGACGATTATTAAACCCGTAAGCAGCCCAACTGGAGAAGGTGAGCATCAGGCCAGCAGCCATGAGCAGCATCGGCACACGCCAGCCAGCGGTAGGCAAGTCGAATGAATCAATGTTCACCACTGCAGCAACACGCTTGTACACGGCAACATTGGCCCAATTGCCTGTTCCAGCCAAGGGAACACTTTCTTTAATGGCGTGCACAGTGCCCGCAGTGCTGATTTGAGTGCCACCCACAACACCCCAAGTGTAAACACTATTTGAGTTGTCACCCAAGGTTCCCGCAAACGCTGGTGAGCCAATGGTGGAATCCACTCCAGAGACGTAGTCACTAATCTTAAACATCCACTGACCGGAGTTGCATATGTAGTTCGAGCTGGGAGCCTTGACTTGAATGAGCGCAAAAATCTTGCCTTCGAAATTCGCAGCAGTGGGCAGAGTAATTTCGCCATTCTGAGCCTTCTCATACGCTTGTCTCTTAGCTTCGTCGGAACTCTTCTCATAATCCTCGTCAGTTAATTTCTTGCCGGTCTCGTTGTATCCATTGCTTATGCCACGCCACTGAGCAACGCCAGTGTGGCTCATTAGCTCACTGGTTGTCACCTGTGTGGCCTCACCAGCTGTGCCACTTGTCACTTGTGCGGCGGTGGGAACCGACACGTAATCACTCAGATGTTGAATGACTGGCCTCCAGACACCGTTTGTAGTTGCCTTGGCCACGCCTGTGCCATCTGCGTTACGCTCAATGAGATCATCTTCAGTCGGCTCGCTATTAGCAGTAGCTCCTTCCCACATAAACAGCTGGAACACCGCACCGCTGTCCAAATCTGACTCATCGGTTTTCTCTGTGCGAATGGAGAATGCTGGAGTGCTGTTGTTTTCCCACTGCGCGTAATACAGCGTCCCCACATCTAACACATTCTTAGCTAGGTTGCTCACCCAACCGATAACCATACCTGGCATGGAAGCTGTGGTGTTGGCGGTAGGCTCTTGCTTACCTGTTGCATCATCACGTGTATTGCGCAGTGACCAGTAATTAAATAGCCATTGATATGCATTCGCTTGAGTTGACCCAGCCTTCAAACGTATCCACGGCAATTCCATGTTCGCCGAGCCAGTGGTCGGCACACGCGTGTTGTCGAACAGGTAGTGCCCGCGGAACAGCCAGCTGTTGTCCACGTTCGCAGTGAGGGTGTCGTTGGAGTTAGAGTCGTAATCGTAACCGCAATCTGTTTTCGCGGTGTCACCAGCCGCGCACACGTTGGTCTTGTAAGAGACTTTTTCACTGTCTTGCAGTTCAACGCGATAATAGCCGACCATCATCTGCCCGCTGCCATATGTTCCACTGCTCACCGCACTTGGCGAAGATACACCTGGATTGGCCGCATTGGCACTCAGTTTCAACTTCAAGTCATTGCGATTGCAATACTCATCTGAACCCGCGCCAGCTGTCTCGGCAGTGGCTATGGCCGAGCACTTTTCGTCGCTCACCAGTGTGTAACTGGTGTTGTTTCGCTCCGCCCAGCCGCCCGCGCCATCGCTAACATAGTTCACACTCGCGGATTTAGGCAGGAAGCCCTTACCATTCTGCTTAGAAGTGCCCTCATAAGCCGGATAAGTACTCGCATACGAGGAAGATGACGAAGCCTCACTCGCTGGAATGAGCACCATATAGGTTTCTTGACGCAATGTCACCGCCGACGCGCCCGAGCCCACCGTGGCCGACCAGCCGTAAGGTTTTGAAGCGTTCGCATCATAGGTTTGCCCCCAAGCGGTCACCTGACGGGTAACGGCCTCGTATTCCGTTGTGGAAGTCCAGCGCGCTTTAAGTACCACGCCCACTGTATCTGTGGGCATTTGAGCGTAGTATTTCGACACTTCGACCTTCTGTCCAGGATAGACCACCAAGGTCGTCCCGTCTCCGCCGTCTCTATCGTCCTTTGAATCGCCTGTTCCTGCTCGCACAGCCACCAGCGCGCCATTCGAACGCTTGATGTATACCTTCCAATATAGGAAGAATTTGGAAGGCGATTCACCGACTGCTGCCTTGATTGCCGGCCTGGAAGCGGTAACTTGCAGGCCTCCAGCGAACTCAACTGTGTTATAGGATTTCTCTCTGGTTTCAATCGAGCTAGAATCCACTTGGCCAACTTGGTTGCCCACTGTAAGTTTGTCGCTATTGTCGGCGGCATATTTAGCAGTGTAGGTCACTGTTGATATGCCTTCAAAAGAGAACACATACGTTTTCGACGTGCTGGTGGGCTTAATTCGGCAATAGAAATAGCCGTCCGTGTCTCCTCGCATACAAGCGTTGCTTGAACTTAACTTCGTCGTGCCAGAATACTTATAATACGTTTCTCCATCATAGTCTTCAGCCTTAGAGAAGTGCGAGGAATCTGACTGGAATGCCTTCCATGATGTCGATTCAAGTTGCATGTAATATCTGTCGCTGGAATTCACTTCCCCATATCTCAATTTCGATATTCGGTAGCCAGTGGCTATCTTAAACCTAATAACCAGCGCACCGTCCTCATCAAGCTGGTCGGTATAGTCATTCCACTGGGTTGAAATGAATGTGGAAGAATAGCTAGTCCAGCGGAATCGATCAGTGACGTAACGGCTATAGCCGTCAGGTTCATAATACTTGTTTCTTGCGATTTGCAGGTCTTCCAAGCCGGACGCGTCGCCCAAGTTCAGGAACGTCTGGGAGTTCTTCGTCCAGTTCAAATGCATATCGAGGTTCGTCGTCACATTTTCCACTGTGACCAGCAGCGGGTGGATAGAGCGCACATTGGTGGTATTCGTACGGTCGCCACCATACCCACTTGTTCCATCACGATAAAAGGCCGGCAAGAACGTCAACTTCACTCGAGTGCCCTTCAACGCGCCTTTGGTCAGAGTGATTGTATTGGTATGGCTGGTTTTGTAATACTCAATCTCTTTCTCAGCTTGACTGCGAAGAGTCGCAGAACTGGCGCCGCTGACTTGCCAAGCTTGACCTGAGAAAGTGGATTGATCGGTATAGCTGTCGCTTTTTGGCGCAGCTGCGAACTCTAGGTTGCTAACCTTCACATTCTGGCAATTAGCGGTAGTAGTAGTAGTAGTAGTAGCGCAGATCGCCAAGTTGGTCGGAGATTCTGTAGTGCCCCATTTCTCGTTGCCTTCCGAAGAACGCATGGTGTCCATCACTAGGAAGCTCACAGTGCTGCCTCGATACGTGCTCTTCGTCACCTTTGCCGTAAGATACTCACTTGTCCAAGAGGCTGTATTAGTGGGATAGTTGTTGTAATCTGCCCTATCCACTACTTCAGACTTCGCTACTTTTGTTTTATAGGAAGTTTTAGAGCCAGCCTCACCAGCGAGGGACTTCACATTTGTGCCGTCTGCAGTATTAATATCGTCACCATAATTGCTGTCACCATAGCGTAACTGTTCAAAGAAAGTGGTGTCAGGATTGACATAATTGTTCGTGTCCCCATCGCCTGTCAGTGCACCATTCGCCGGAATACCATTCGCATTGCTAGTGACCCACAAATAACTCTCACTGCAATGTCCACGATCATACGCATTGCGCCAATGAGCTGTCGAAGCGCTGGTCCGAACGGAAGATGAACACGAGTTGAAGGTGAACTTAGACGCGTCTATATTGTCATTATCTGAAGGGTAATAGCCTGTCCCACCGCTAACAGTGGTGGTCTGCAGACGACTGTTGGTGAAGGTCTTGATATACATGCCGCCCCTGGCGCGCTTGTTTTGAATATCAGAGGTGTTTGGTCGAGCCGCTTGCGAAGAGAAGCGCACCGTCTGCTGCTGGTTATTGTCGCCGTAATTGGTGGTGGTATGCCAATACACCTCCTGCACACACACGCCCAAATACTTTTGAGTTGAGCTCGTTCTCGTGCCTTTAATGGTAACGGTCTTAACCTTCGGATCTGACTCATTAGTCTTTACGGAAATATCTGAAGGCTGAGCGCTGTCACCGCCGGGAATGGCTTCTGAATACACGCGGTTTGTTGTATCTTTGGCCACAAACGCCACATTAGATGTGCTAGTAACGTCAGCATCGGCAGGGCAGGCACTCACATTCGCATTATCACTGTCTTTAAGGAACACGCGCAAATATGTGCCGCCATGCGACAACTGCACGTTGAACGACATATCACGCCCAGGACGCACCTTCTCGTCATAACGCAATATCGTTGCACGATTGTCTGTATGCTCACGGTTCAAAATCGTTCCCGCAGCATTCTGAGCATTGCCGTTCGTGTCTGTCTTAAGGCCAATGGCATTGCCTGCCGAAACAGCCGAGCCGTAATTGACGATTCTGGAACCCGACGAGAAAAAGCTCACCGTCAAATAGGCACCCTCTGCCAGTTTCGTCATGAAGCACTTGTTTTTGTCGCTGGTTTTGTTGGACGGGTTGCACTGCTCGGACTGTGACTTGGAATCATCCCACGGCACCACCCACGTGTCACCGTCGATATTGCCCGCCCACGCCAAGCGCGTGCGCAGCTGGCTCTTGTAATACACATACAAGCCTTCAAAACTGTCGCCTTTAAGATTCGTCTTCGCAGTTGACCAACGATCAACCTTGTCAGGTCCGCCCACACCCATCGTGCCTAAATAGCTATCTTTAAGCGTATCCAAGAATGTGTCATCCACTGCGTCCGTGCGATCAACCATAACTTTGTCTGCACCCATGTAATCCGTTACAAACACACCATTGGGCACATCGCCATTCGATTGCGGCCCCACACCTTCAGTCCAAGAACCATCGATATTGCCATTGGTTGCACCAGAGACGAACTGGCCATCAACCATCACGAACACATTCCTGTTAATTTTCCCGCTTGCGGCGGTGATGGTTTCGTCGCTGAAATCTTTAAACGCGGTCGCATCACTGGCCTGCCAACCATCGGACGAC
>CAVFKU010000065.1:0-8985 GCA_963623245.1 Parabacteroides merdae | reverse complement strand
AACCAACACCTCGCGACACGTGTCAAACTGCTCGGCATGGAAAGTGTGCGCGTAATGCGAATACACAGTTTCGATGTAATACTTACGCTTCTTCGCCACAATGATGTCATGAGTCTCCAGCAACGCACGCACCTCGTCTGAGGTTACGATGCGCTCGAAACGGTCACGCTTGAGCCGCGCGCTGAACTTGGCTGAACCGAAGTGGCGGCGGTAATGCACCAGCCCTTTGTAATCCGCGCTGCAGTTCTTCCACAGCCAATACAGGCCGGTCAGCTCGCAATAATACCCGTTGCGTTTCGAGATGTTGTCCCCGCTGTCGTCGCCGGTCATGTCCGCACACACTTCGGGGTGCAAAGCCGCACCCACGTGCAAGGGCAGGTACATCGGGTCGCAGGGCATGCGGTATGGCTTATGCGTGGCGACACCCACCGTGATGGTGGAGGTTTTGGAGGCAGTTTTGACGGCAGCTTCGCCATATCGCCTCACTTGCCCTACTTGCCTTACCTGCTTGCTCATATCATTCACACTAATCCCCCCCCCACTACTCGCTAATCTGGCAGGACTTGGTGTCGTAGGTGACGCCGAGGTCGGTCCAGCCCATGGGGGTTTGGTCGAACTTGAGGTCGGTGGTGGCCTTGGGTGAGGTGGTGACGTCGAACTCGTAGGTGAGGCTCTCCCCCTTGCCGATGTAGGCGAGCGCGCTGTACATATCACGCCCATCCATGCTGCCAGCTTCAGGCACGCTGCCCTCACCTGAGCCGGAGACCTTGAAGTTCGCCAAGGAGCCGCCGGCCGGCGCATAGAACAGCATTTTTTCGACTGCCTGGCCGCGCACGCCGGTGTCGACCTGGCCGTTGCCGCCCACCACATACCAGCTCAGGTTGGCGTAATCCTCATCGGGCAGGTCGTTTTGCATGGTGAAGCTCACATGATAGGTCTGCGAACCGTCTTGATTGCAGGAGGTGCGCGTCACCGTGGTCTTGCGGTGCAGATACCAGTCGAGCTTGGAGGCGTTCTGCTGGTTCAGATACACGCCCACCTCAGGCTCTTCCTCGCTGGAAGGCGCACCCTTGGACAGGCCCATGTCTTTGAAACATTGGTTCTCGTCCTCATGGAAGCTCATGAAATACAGGTGCCGCCCCTCGGCCATCGGTGTGGCGATTTTGACCAGCTGCATCATTTTTTTCATGTCGAGATTCTCGAATAGCGAGTTCATCACATGGGCGGCAACATATTGAAAATACGCGTCCTGATTGGAGACATACACATCCTTGTAGATGCCGTTGAGTAGGAACTCTGCCGTATTCTCGCCGGTGAGCAGAGGGCCATCGGGAATCTGCACATTGCCTGTCATCTTGACCAGCTCTTGGATGAACACTGGGTCGATGGTCATCACGCCGTCCACACTGCTCGAATACTGCGAGCCTTGCCAGAATGTGGCAAGATTCTTCGCCACCGTCTCGTAATCGACGATGGCGGGCTGGTCTCGAATATCAAACGAAAACGCCAGCGGCCCGTTGAACACCGCGTGCTCCGAATCCGTGCCGATGGTGGTAGGCAAGAAGTCTGCATTCGGGTGGAACTCCCCCACCTGAATTTTGCCGTTATCTGCAGTCATGCTGCCCAGCGAACCGACCAAGCCGCCGATGGAACGCGCTTCGGACGTGGTGTTGGCCATGATCAGATAGGTACGCTGGCCATCCTTGCCGAGGAACTGCGGCAAAATCTGCAGCAACTCGTTGCCCTGATCCAGTTTTTCAGCAACACTGGAAAACTGCTTAAGCGCCTGATCGTAGGCTTGTTTGACTTTGCCAATATGCGGCGTGGGCAAATCTTGAAGCTTCTCGTATTGCTGCTGCAATTGCGTGTTCGTCGCGTCAAACGTCTTCTGCATGTCTGAAATGGGCTGCATATTAATCTGACCGCCACCATTGCTCAGCTTTGAGCCCATCAAGGATTTGATCGAACTGGACAAGCTTGGCAGCGTTTCAGCAGCCAGATCGTCCACCACTTCCGTCATGCCCTGCACCGTGCGGATGTCGTCACCAAGCACCGGCACCTTGGCTGCCATATTCCACAGGTCGCCGTGCGCGATTTCGCGCGCCTTCGCGGTGTGATCCTGCATGGAGGGCAGCGCTTCGTCCAAAGCGTCGACATCCATGGTTTTGGTGATGTTCTTAATGCTCTTAACCGATTCCAGCGCGGCCAATTCGTGATTTTTGACTTCCATCGCCTGATGGTAGAACTTGTTGCCAACTATGCCCAAGGCAACACCCAAGGCGAGCAACACCACAAACACGGCAAGCAGCACCCACGGCCATATGCGACGCTGCTTCACCTCGCTTGCGGCATGGTTTGCACCATGATTACCCATCTTGGCCAACAATCAGCTCCTTAGCCTTCTGCCTTGCCTGTTTATTCGGCGCGTTATTCTGCCCATTGCTACGCGCACCCTGCTCAGGGGAATGAACGCACCCTTTCAGTATGCACCATCGCCGCGCAACACTACACCAACAGTCTTGATCAAAATGGCAATATCCGTCATCAGCGACCAGTTCTCCACATAACTGACATCAAGAAACTCGGCATCTTCTTGAGACAAATTGTTGCGGCCAGAAATCTGCCAAGGCCCCGTGATGCCAGGACGAACCAGCAGACGAGCGGAATACAGGGACGAATACTGATCCACTTCGTAGCGGCGCTGGGGGCGCGGGCCGACCAGCGACATGTCGCCCTTCAACACGTTGATGAACTGCGGGATTTCATCAATCGATGTCTTGCGAATAAACCGGCCTACACGGGTGACACGAGGATCTTTTTTCACCTTGAAGGTGGCAGCAAGTTCCACACCAGCAGCATCGGCCACTTCCGCATCGTATTTGTCGGCATTAATGCGCATGGAACGCATCTTCAACATTTTGAATGGCTCGCCATACAGCCCAATGCGCTCCTGGCGGTAAAACACTGGCCCGCCGTCTTCTGCTTTGATGAAGATGGCAGTAATGGCCATGATGATTGAGCTAGGAATCAGCGCAACCAGCGAGCCAACAATGTCAACTGCACGCTTCATAAAACGAATCTGCAGGGAATACTGCGGCAGGGACGCCGTCATAATCGGCATGGCAGAATTATTGCGCATATGGATGCGGCCGCCGCCAATATCTGCCACAGAAGCCGTGATCGCCAACTCCATGCTCAACGATTCCACCGCCAACGCCAGCGTGCGGGTTGTCTCCGAATCGCGCGTGAGCACATCTGTAATCAGCACGACGCGCGCACCGAGACGACGCGCGGTTTGCGGCAAACGCGCGTTCAACGGCAGCACCTGCAGCCCGCGCTCATAATCGTTTTGCGGTTCGAATGGAATCGAAACCAAATGCTGAGGCGCATCTGGATTATTCTCTGCGCTAACCTCTTCCACAGGGCAGACAGCAAAGGGAACATAACCCATAGCCAAGCCTGACTGCGAAGTGAGCTTGCTAATAGCAGAGCGGATGCCTTCTGGCGAGCCGATAATCAGCGTGGAATAATTGTATTCCCCCCTGCTGCGCTGACGATGCAACATGCGGCGCATCAACCAACGTTCCACCAGCGTGAACCCAGCAGTCATCACCGTAGCGAGACAGACCAGCCAGCGAGGGTAGGGCATATTGAACAAATACGCCACAGAACACAACGCGAAGAAATTCAGCACAGCAGCGCTCAGTATTCTCGCATACAGCGAATAGCCCTCGCCCATCACATGACGCGCATAACTTCGCATGCAAGCCAAGCAGAACACCCACATCAGGCAGAACACCACAAGAGTGAGTGCAACCCCTCCGGGCACACTGCGCTGCACCGTATGTAACACATCAGCACGCGCGAACAGCTCCAGCGCGCAAGCCAGCAACATCATCAAAACGTCCAGCACCACAAGCGCGAAATTGTAGACATAGCGCCATTTTGGAGCGAGAGGCCAGTGGAATGCGGGGCGGCGGCTGCCTGCTGTTGCATCTGGGCGATACGTGCCGTCGAAGAAGGTGGGAGCCGGATCGGAGGACTGCTTAGGAAACTGCTTACGGGACGGCTTGGATTTAGGGGGTGCAGGAGGCATCGAAGGTGCGCTCGGCTGCGGCGCAACAACTGATTTCCTGCTGTCTCCCATGTTGTTCATGCTACAGCAGATTCCACCAAAAGGGTGTAGGCGACACCACGCAAAGTGGTTATTGTGTCTAGTTAGCAGCGCATTGGCTAACTGCGCACCAGTTAGCTGCGCACCAGTTAGCCGCGCACCACCACGTTACGCAATGAACCAACACCCTCCACGTGCACAATGGCTTCGTCCCCCGGCTGCAAACTGCCATAAGCGTTCGGCGTGCCGGTCATAATCACATCACCGGGCAGCAGCGTGCAGAACGACGAAATTCCGGCGATCTGCTCGGGAATGCCGTGAATCAAGTTCGCGGTGGTGCCGCTTGCCTCGTTGACATTCTCGCCGTTGAGCGTGAAGGAGATGTTCGCGTCACGCCAGTTCACCTCATCGCGAGACACAATCCAAGGGCCGAGCGGGCAGGAGGTGTCGAAGCCTTTGGCGCGCGTCCACGTGGGGTCAGAGCCTTGCAAGTCGCGCAATGTGACATCGTTAACGCAGGTGAAGCCGAGCACGTAATCCATCGCCTGATCGACGGGCACATTCTTCGCCACGCGGCCGATGACCACAGCCAGTTCAGGCTCGAAGTTCATGTCGTTGGAATATGCGGGCAAGACAATTGGGTCGTCAGGGCCAATCACCGAGGTGGACGGCTTGGTGAAAATAACCATGTCTTGCGGCGCGTGCTCTTCGGCAGACTGGCCTTTCTCGTACATGTGACGGGCGTGCGCCTCGTAGTTCTTGGCCAAACCGAACACCTTCGAGGGAAGGACTGGCGCAAGCAAGCGAATGCCGTCGGCATCAAGCGCATAACGCTGGCCGGTGGGGGCAACCTGATCCCCCAACAGCGGGTGGCCATCAAGTTCGACGAGATAATCTTTGCCATCTACTTCGTCTTGCTGTACGAAAGCGTAGCGCGGCAGATCATTGAAGGAAAAACGTGCGATTCTCATAGGCACCAGTCTAGCGGCGGGCTTGGCCGAGCTTGCTCGGACTTGTTATATGAAGACACGTTATATGAAGGCACGCGGGCCGAAAATGCCGGTGCCCACGCGCACAATGGTGGCCCCTTCGCCAATGGCAAGTTCCAAGTCCTGCGTCATGCCCATCGACAGTTCAGTGCAATGCTCGGTGCCAGGAGAGCCTTCAGCAAGAATCTGGTCGCGCACCTTGCGCAAGTGGGCAAAACCGGCGCGAATAGCGTTCTTATCTTGCACATGCGCACCAATGGTCATCAAACCTTGCAAGCGCAAGCCGCCCATGTTGCCGATGCGTTGCGCGAAATCGATGGCATGGCTGGGCAGGCATCCAGACTTAGATTCCTCGCCGGACTCATTGACTTCCAGCATCACACCAACGGTGGTGCCGCTTGCGACGGCACGGCGAGCGATTTTCTCCGCCAATTCGATGCTGTCCACCGATTCAATGCAATCCACCACTGGCAGCACTTTGCCAATTTTGTTGGATTGCAGCTGGCCGATGAGATGGAAAGGAATGTGCGCAGCAATGGCATCAGTCGACATACTGCTCTCGGCAATGCCAAGACTGAACCCGCGCGCGGCCGCAAGACGCGCCAATCCGGGTGCTTTGACCTGCACTTCTTGGGGGCGGTTCTCGCCGATCATGCGCACCCCTGCGTCAATGGCCGCCATGATCTCACCCACGTCGCGCGTTTTGGTGGCGGCAAGCAGCCTCACCGAACTCGGTTCGCGCCCAGCCGCAACTTCGGCTGCTGCGATGCGGTCAAGCGTGCGGCGCACATTATCGGCGATTTCGCGAGCGCGTGCAGGCGCAATGGTCTCGTTGGCAAGATCCTTATGTTCCATATACAATGCCATGGATGCGCCTGTTTGTTCCACTCGCGCAAAATCGCATTATTGATGCTGGGCGACCTGAGGGAAATCAACCTGCGGATTGAAGCGGATCGCCTCGATCATCTGCTTGATCATCTTGCGGCGCAAAGGCTTGGCAACGCCGCCGCGACGCATCTCGCGGACTACTGTGGCGCAGAAAATCAAATACTTCAACTTGCCTTCATGGTGCAAACGATACGATGCTTGATTGCGCACGCCATACGCGAACTTCCACTCGTTCTTTTCGTCAATCATCGAGAAGTTCACGCCCTTGTTCACGCCCATGTCGTGCATCACGACGGAATCGAGCACCTCAACGCCGGGGCACACCTTGGTGATGCGCAACGTGTATTCCGCATCATCAAACCAAATGAAATACTCCTTGTATGGCAAGCCATAGGCTTCCATCACCCAGCGTGGAATCAGCACGGAGACGAACGAGCAGGAGGTGACCATCACCAGATTGCTGTGGCCTTTGGCTTGCAAGCGTCCCCAATCCCATGTGGGCACAGGATTGTTCATTTCGCAAATAGTGCCGTCAATGTATTTAACCATCGAGCAGGCATACGGCACGTCAGGGCCAAGCTCTTCGACCGCAGTGGTGAAGCCGTCGACCAGTTTGGCCAAGGCATCGGGCTGTGGGTAGCCGTCGTCGTCGAAGATCCAAACGAAATCGGCGCCCAGCTCATAGCCTTTGCGCATGCCGGCGGAGAAGCCGCCCGCGCCGCCCGCGTTTTCAGGCAGGGTGACGATGGTGAGCTGCACCTTACCGTTCAGCTTGAAGTCGCGCTCATACTCAGCCAAATAGGCATCGGTGCCATCAGTGGAGGCATTATTTACGATGATCAGCTGTTCAGGCAAGCGGATTTGCGCCTCAAGAGAGGCGAGCACTGTCTTGAGCTTTTCTAGACGATTAAAGGTGACAACGACCGCGGCGACGGTCTGCTGAGGTTCGTTGGATTTCGCGGCAGCGTTAGGTTGTGCATTATCAAGAGCCATGATTATTTGCTCCATTCGGTAAATATGTCTTGGAATAGACTATCAGCGGAACGCTTCTTCGAGAATGATTCCAGCCGCTGCCGTTCCGTTTCCCACAACTTGCGGCGATCCTCTTCGCTGTCGAGCACATGGATCAGCGAGCGCTTCGCGTCACGCACAAGTGAAGCGGTCATGCGACGCAGCAACCCTTGCGGCGGAATCAGCGTCTCTTGCGAGCCCACGTCGGCAGACAGCGTTGGCACACCGGCCGAAATCGCCTCGATGGTGGTCAGTGTGATGCCCTCGTTGATTGACGAAATCAGCAGTGCGTCAGCGTCCTGATAGGTTGAGGAAACCGGCGTGTTCATCGAACGGCGTTCAATGATGCCACCCAGCCTGTATTGGTCAATGAGCTTGTCTACAAAAGCGTCCATATCACCATTGCCATGCATGATAAAACGGAATGCGCCTGGGCGTGCCTTTTCTAATTCTTTTGCAGCCAAAATAAATGCTTCTGGGCGCTTCTGGCGGGTGATGCGCCCCACGAAGGCGACGGTGAGACGGTTGGCGTCGCGGCGTTTCTTGAACGTCACATCGTTAGCGTCGGCAGTCAAGCCAACCAGTGGCGCATCAATAACTTTCGCAGGGTCGATGCCGTGCGTGTCGATCATCCAGTGCTCCAACTGCGGGGAAATCACGTGATGCAAATCAATCCACTCGTCACGAGCCACGGATTCGCGCGGATAACCGCCCTGCATGACGTATTCGACGATGTGCAATGAATCCACAACCTGCGTGTCGGGGAAATACTTCTTCACCCACCACACATTGTTGTACATCCACTGGCAGTGGTGAATCACCACACCGCGAATATCGAACTGTTCAAACAGTGCACGCAAAATCGGCGCATCGCCAGCGCGCTCCTGTAACGGTTGAGTCAACGGCAACACCAGCACACCTTCGCACTCAGGGCTCGTAATCCACGGCTGATGACTGTCACGATCAGTCAACACAATCGGCAGCAAACCAGCTTGCTTAGCAAGTGCGATGGTTTCCATTGCCCATCGCTCGGCACCGCCAGCTTGAAGCCAGTGCATGGCAATAATCACAGCTTTGCGAGCATTTGCCACTGTTGAACCGGGCGTGATCTCAACCAGCGGATGGTGTGATTCATCGCTCGCATTAGCGTATTGCACAGTATTCGGCTGATACAGGGCAATCGGCTGCTTGCTGTGATATTCACGCTCACTGCGCAACACTTCGCGCACATAATCAAATGCAATCGGCGCAGTGGTCTCGAATTTCTTGTACAGCCGAACCTTCCTGCTGCCACTCGGGTGATACAGCTCCACATCGTCATCAGTGGCATCGTCAGGGGTGAGCAGAATGTAGCGCACATTGCGGTCAACAAGCGGCGTATTACCAACAAAATAGTGCGGGGAAAACGCAGAATTAGCTTGCACATTGGACGTGGCGTCGAACTCGCCGATTGGTTGCAACCCAGCCGCGTCGGTGCACGAACCATCAATAGTAGAAGTGTCTGTCAGACGCGGGTACTGCCACTTCTCCCCCATGTAGATTTTGTAGCGCAGCGTGCGCCCCGGCTGAATAAGCGAATGGTAGTTCACCGCGGCAACCACCAGTTGGCTCAGTCTCTGGCTCAGCGAATCCAAGAATTTGTCGTCGCTTTGTTCGACTGTAAAAAATCGGCACATGGCTCCCACTATATCCGTTCCCATAGAACCGCACACCAACCCCGCACAAAGCGACCAAAGTGCGCACAAACCGTGCAACATAAACTAAGGTGGGGGGTATGAAGATTGCTATTGCCGGCACAGGATATGTGGGTTTGTCTGTTGCACTGCTGCTTGCGCAACACCACGAAGTACACGCGCTTGATATCTGCCCCAAGAAAGTCGAGATGCTCAACGCCGGCACAAGCCCAATTGTCGACAAGGAAATTACTGCATTTCTTCAAGCTCATGCGATCGGCGAAAGGCCGTTGAACTTCCACGCCACGCT
>CAVFKU010000064.1:0-9112 GCA_963623245.1 Parabacteroides merdae | reverse complement strand
CCGAAGAAACCTGATCCTTCATACGCTGGTAGCTCGACTCGGTGTTCGCGCCCAGGCTGAAGCCCGTGTTGGCCGCCTTGGCGATGTCGCGCGTGCCGAGGTTGGTGGTCAGGATGATGATGGTGTTCTTAAAGTCCACCTTGCGACCCTGACCGTCCGTCAAATGACCGTCGTCGAGTACCTGCAGCAGCGTGTTGAAGATGTCAGGGTGAGCCTTTTCGATTTCGTCGAACAGCACCACGGAGAACGGCTTGCGGCGCACCTTCTCGGTGAGTTCGCCGCCCTCCTCGTAGCCGACATAGCCCGGAGGCGCGCCAAACAGGCGCGAGGCGGCGTACTTTTCGGAGAACTCGCTCATATCCACGCGAATCAGCGCATCCTCGTCATCAAACAGGAACTCAGCCAAGGTCTTGGCCAGCTCGGTCTTGCCTACACCGGTGGGGCCAGCGAAGATGAACGAGCCAGATGGACGCTTGGGATCTTTCAGCCCCACGCGCGTGCGACGGATCGAGCGAGACAGCGCAGAAACAGCCTCGTCCTGGCCGATGATACGCTTGTGCAGCTCGACTTCCATGTTGAGTAGCTTCTTCGACTCAGCTTGGGTGAGCTTAACCACTGGAATGCCTGTGGTAGACGAAATCACCTCAGCAATTACGTCTTCATCCACAATCATCTTCACATCGGACTCACCCTCCTGCCAGGCGGTCTGCTTGTCTTTAAGCTCGGCTTGCATCTTCTCCAAGTCGTCGCGCAAGGCAGCGGCCTTCTCAAAGTCCTGATCCTTGACGGCCTGCTCTTTATCGGCGTCCACTTTGGCAATCTTCACCTCAAGCTCCTTGAGCTCAGGCGGAGTGGTGAGCCGCTTGATACGCAAGCGAGCGCCAGCCTCGTCAATCAAGTCAATGGCCTTGTCGGGCAGGTTGCGATCCTGAATGTAGCGAGCCGACAGCTCAGCTGCGGACTGCAACGCTTCATCGGTGATGGTGACGTGATGGTGGTTCTCATACCGCTCGCGCAAGCCCTTCAAAATCTCGATGGTCTCGGCGATGGTCGGCTCGTGCACCTGAATAGGCTGGAATCGACGTTCCAGCGCTGCGTCTTTCTCGATATATTTACGGTATTCATCAGTGGTGGTGGCGCCGATGGTTTGGAGTTCGCCGCGCGCCAACATGGGCTTGAGCATATCGGAAGCGCCGAGCGCACCATCCGCAGAACCAGCACCCACGATGGTGTGAATCTCGTCGATAAACAGCACGATATCGCCGCGGGTCTTGATCTCCTTCAAAACCTTCTTCAGGCGCTCCTCGAAATCGCCGCGATAGCGCGAACCGGCCACCATGGAACCAAGATCCAGCGAATAGACCTGCTTGCCTTTCAGTGTTTCAGGCACGTCGCCAGTCTGAATCTTCTGCGCCAAACCCTCAACAACAGCAGTTTTGCCCACGCCAGGCTCGCCGATCAGCACGGGGTTGTTCTTGGTGCGCCGCGACAGCACCACCATCACACGCTCAATCTCTTGAGTGCGCCCAATCACAGGGTCGAGCTTGCCTTCGGCAGCTTCGGCTGTCAGGTTGCGACCAAACTGGTCAAGAATTGCCGAGCCTGACTTGTTGGACTTGTCGGCCACGCCACCAGCGTTCGCCAGCTCACCCTTGTCAGAGTTTGTGGAATTGCCGCGAATCATATCGATAGTGGACGAACGCAAGTCACCCAAATCGACATCCATTTTAATCAGCACCTGCGTACCCACGCCCTCGCCTTCACGAATCAAGCCGAGCAGGATATGCTCAGTGCCGATGTAGCTATGGCCAAGCTGCAACGCCTCACGAAGGCTTAACTCCAACACTTGCTTGGCATGGGAGGTGAACGGAATGTGCCCGCTGGATGTGGCGTTGCCCTTGCCGATCATCTCCTCAACTTGCTTGCGTGTAGCGTCCAATTCCACGCCCTTGGCGGCAAGCGACTTAGCAGCCAAGCCTTCGCCTTCACGAATCAAGCCAAGCAGCAGATGCTCAGTGCCGATGTAGTTGTGTTGAAGGGTTCGCGCTTCTTCTTGCGCCAACACAATCACACGCCTAGCACGGTCTGTGAACCGTTCAAACATACTTGCCTCCCTCACACAAGAAACACTGCGTTTCACTTTAGCGATTCGCGGTGACGTTTCCCTAAAATTCATTCACTTTTGCGCTCAGAACGTAGCCTTGTAGTCACATCGGCACATAAAGGGCGTGCAGTGGCAGGTAAGCAAGCGCAAAGGAAGTATGCTTAGGTGTAACAAAGAGCAACCCAAGCTCCAGGAGGCGAACGATGAATGAGAACACCACCAAGTGCACACAATTGGCCGATATTGTTGTCGGTATCGACGGCTCTGACGAATCGTTTGCAGCACTGAAATGGGCTATGCGCGAGGCAGCGCTCACCGGTCAGCGCATCAATGCCGTGTTCGGCTGGACGCACTCGTGGGATATGGCTGGTGACGAGCCAGACAGCGAGGAAGCATGGGAACGCGTGCGGCAAGGTATCACCGAAGAACTGAACGCATGGGTCAATGCAACCAGCGCGAGCCTTAATTTCAATCCTGACAAGCTGACAATGACTTCGGTGCACGCTTCCGGCACGTCTGCTCTATTGCAGCTTGGCAAGGACGCCCAGCAGATCGTAGTGGGGCGCCGTTCGTTGGGACGCGTGGCGCGTTGGTTCATGGGTTCACTGTCTGCATCATTGGCTGAAGAAGCACAAGTGCCGGTGACAGTGGTGCGTATTGCAGGCAGCGAGGAAGAATCAGTGACTGATGATATCGCCAACGCCCTCACTCAAGGCTCGCAAACGGTTCACTACATGCCAAGCACGGGAGTGCCTGAAGCCTCGCAGCGCCCTGTGGTGGTGGGGGTTGATGGTTCGAAAACTTCACTGCAAGCGTTGAAGTTCGCTGCATATGAAGCTCAGGTGCATGATTTGCCGCTGCATGTTCTGTTGTGCTGGCAGCTTAAGGATTTAGGTGTGGTGCCTGGCTATGAGAACGCAGTGCCACCAATTGAGGCTGGTCAGCAACGCGCTGAAGAAATACTTGCCAAGCTGCTTGACGAGGCGAGCATTGCGTCGCAAGTCAAGGTCACACCTCATGCCTTCCATATTCCAGCTTCAAAGGGTCTGATTGCCGCATCACGCTACGCCAGTCTTCTAGTGGTTGGGTCACGCGGCTTGAATGGCCTTGACGCACATTTCTTAGGTTCAGTTTCTCGGCAAATCGTTAATTTCTCCGAGTGCACTGTCACTGTGGTGCATTGATGATGTCGTCAACGTCATCGTCTTCCACAATGTCAAGGATTTCTTCAAGCTCGGGAGTGTCGTCATCTTCAAAGAGATTGTCGCGCACATCGTCAGAATCAATGTCGATTTCGGTATTGTCGTCGATGTCTTCTTCGCTGGCCTCATCCACGCCAGCCTCATCGGACTGCTCAAGAGCTTCAACCGCGCCACGCTCCTCGCGCGGCTGCTGAACAACCACATCAATACGCAAATCGTCCAACGCAGGCTTTGATTGCACCCACAGGCTGCTTGGCTCCGGCGGCTCGATTTCAGAATGCTCTCCGCAACCGTGATCAAGCGAAACTACGCGCCCATCGTCAGGGCTCCACTTGTTCGCGCACACGCCAAACAACAAGTTCAGCTCGCCTTTCAGCGGCACGAAAAAACCGCAGGTAGAGCACAGGTTACCTTCGGCGGTTTTAGTGGAGAGCGCCTTCGGGCCACGCGGCCCCTCATACCAGCGCTTTGTGACTTGCGCCCGCCCCAATGGGGAGAGCACATGGCGGCGTGACAGCGCAAATTCTTCGACAAGTGCTGCGGTGACGTCGTCTGCTGTGGAATCATCAGACACGGAATTGTCCGGCACACTCTCGCTTGGTTCAGCAGCCTCAACACCATCGCCAACCGGCTCGGTTTTTCTGAACCCATTCTCAAGGCGCGGATCATCAGGCTCAGTGCCAATCGAATCAGTGGGAGCCAAGTCTTCAGGCCTTAAACGATCTTTCCATGGCACCCACGCGGGCGGCATTAACGCTTCGTCAGTGGGAATCAGCGAAGATTCATTAACCGTCCATGTGTCGGCTTCTTCATCGTGATACAAGGTGACCGACCATTGCCAGCCCTCATACCCGCGCACATGCGCGCCGAGACGGAAATCTGTGACGCAATCGCCCAAGTCAATGGTCTCAACCACATCACCCACCTGTTCAGGTTCGTCGGCCACCTCAATGGCCACAGCGCGTGCAATATCGCGCGGGTCGAGCTGTTTGGGCGTCTTGGATCGTGTCATGAAGTCAGTCCTGTACGTCAAAATTGTCGGCCACGGCACGCAACAGCGCTGCGAGCTTGCGGCTCTCGCCAGCAGAAGGATAGCGATGACGGCGCAAAGTGTTGCCCGCGGAATCCAGCATCTTAATCAGATCCTCGCAAATAGCGGCCATATCGTCCGGCTTTGGACGGGTGGCTTTGACCAGTGAGGGCGCGGACTGCAGCAGCGTCATATCCATCGCCTGAGGACCTTTGCGCCCCTCAACCACGGAATATTCCACCTTTGTGCCTTTGCGCAGCACACTCACGCCGGCAGGCACTGCAGCAGCAGGCAAAAAGACATCCCCACCATCATCACTGGTGATGAAGCCATATCCCTTGGCAACATCAAACCAACGAACTCGACCGGTAGGCATCGCACATCATCCTTTCATATGCTGTACTTCACACTCAATTCGGCCATTCTACCGCATCCGTGCCACCAAAGGTCACGAAACAGCCAAGCAGCCGCACAAAAGTGCATCAAAGATGAAACAAAGATATATCCAAAGCGGCGTCAAGCCCTATCAGGCTGCACCAAAGACGCATCTGGCAACTGCTCGACCGAACAGATGGGCAGCATGATAGTGATGGTGAGCCCGCCTCCAAGAGTGTCGGAAGCACAAATCAAACCCTGATGTGCCTTGACCACAGACTGTGCAATAGCCAACCCCAAGCCGGTACCGCCCTTGTCTCTAGCACGCGAAGGATCAGCAGTATAGAAACGCTCAAACAATTGCGAACGCGATTGAACAGGTACGCCAGGACCATGATCTTCAAAGCACAGCACAGCGTAATTTGTGCCAGCATGCACCGACTGACCCACTTCAGCCGCGTCAAGGAAACGACGCATAGAATCGTCCACGGAAGGTAACGCCGCAAGCTCAGAGGGGCGCACCGAAGCAGGAAGCACTCCCACACCCACGCGCACAGGAGAATCAGACGGCGTATATCTGTGGATATTGCCCACAATATTGGTCACCACTTGACGCAAGCGCAAGGCATCACCCTTCAGCGCAACAGACGGCATATTCCCATCAACAATAGCCAACGCGGCGGGCTGGCCGACAGAAGAAGCAACCGTCACTGTGCCCAGCTGCACCGTGCGATCAGGGTCAAGCGCATGAAGATCGTCCACTGCATCCGTCACCAACGTGGTAAGCGAAATATTCTGCGTCAAATCAATGCCATGACCTTCATCAAGCCGCGCGAGCGAAAGCAAATCTTCCACCAACACCGTCATACGCTGGCTGGAACGTTCGATATGCGCAATGGATTCGTCGGCTCGTTCAAGCGCGCCTGGCATATCGCGTTGCATGGTGTACAACTCCGCATATCCATGAATAGCTGCCAGCGGGGTTCTCAGCTCGTGGCTCGCGTCAGAAACGAAGCGTTTCATCTTGGCTGTGGTCTGCTGCTGTTCATGGAAACTATGTTCAATGCGCGCAAGCATGGTGTTCAGCGAAGCCGAAAGCGAGCCGACTTCCGTGTTTTCTGGAGCAGGAGGCACACGTTGACTTAAATCACCCGCCGCAATTTTGGCCGCAGTTTTCTCGATGCGTTTGAGCGGGTCGAGTGTGCGCTGGATGATCAGCGCAGCCAATGAGCCGCCAAGCAGCACAATAGCAACGCCCACAATAACGCAATATCGAGCAAGCGTATTGATGGTGTCAATCTGATCTGACAGAGACAAACCGATAAACACCACACCTTTTCGCTGATTAGTTTTGTCTGACTCATCCACCCAGTTGAATGCAGCCACACGCCAAGGAGCGCTTGCCGTCTGCATGGTTTTGCGACTGACACTACCTGCAGCATTTTCACTCGGCGCAACACTAGTCGCATCTGAATTCATATCAAGCGCGGTGGCTCGGCGCACGATAGCACTAGTGGTATAGGGCTTTCCCATCATAGAATCGTAAATTTGATCGTCTGAAGGCAGTTTAGGTATGGACACTACATTCCCGTCAAGCACGGGATACAGCGGAGTGGCCACTTCACCTGTCAGCTCGCCATTTTCTGCATATCGTATCTGCAAAAAATAGCTACTCAGACCATTCGTCTGCTTGTCAGCCGAGCGCAACACATCGATATTGCGCATCACGAGAGTGCGCTGGGAAATAAGTTCGTTATCTGTTTTCTGCAACAAGTAACCGCTAACCATCTGGCAGATAGCAGCTGAAATGCCTACAGTACCGACGATAAGCACCACCAGCGTGCAGGAGACCAGTTTAGTGCTCAGTGAAATGCGATCGAGGTGGTTGACAAGAAAGTGAGTAAAGCGGCGCCATATCGGCGGCTTTTTCTTGCGTGTGGCTGCACCTGCGGGCGGCTGTGATGCTGTAGGCTGATCCGTTTCGGGTTGCGAAGACTGGCTCATCATCGTTCAGATTATTACTTTATGACTTAGGTTCACGAATCATATAGCCGATGCCGCGCTTCGTTTCGATGAGCGGAACAACCTTGCGCATCTTGCCGTCTTCTCCCTCCACTTCGATGCCATCAACCTTCTTACGCAGATAGGAAATATAACTTTCCACAATGGCAGCATCGCCACCCCAGTCGTACTGCCACACATGGTCGAGAATCTGCGCCTTGGACAGCACGCGACCCGAGTTATCCATCAGATAGCGCAACAGCTTGTATTCAGTTGGACTTAAGTCGATAGGCTGCCCTGCGCGGGTGACATCGTGCGAGTCTTCGTTGATTTCCAAATCAGCCACGCGAATAATTGGATCGTCTTCGACTTCCTCGCGCGTGCGGCGCAAAATAGCGCGAATACGCGCCACAACCTCTTCAAGACTGAACGGCTTGGTGACATAATCGTCACCACCTACCGTCAAGCCCATCACCTTATCTTGCGTATCGTCGCGGGCAGTGAGGAACAGCACCGGCGCACCAATGCCTTCTTGGCGGATGCGACGGGTGACAGTGAACCCGTCAATGTCAGGGAGCATGACATCAAGCACAATCAGATCTGGCTCGACCCTTTCGATAACTTCGATGGCTTCGGAACCAGAGGCAGCGGTATTCACTTCAAAACCGGCGAAATGCAGGGAAGCGACAAGGAGTTCGCGAATGGACGGCTCGTCGTCAACAACGACAATCGATGCTTCTATAGGCTTATTCATGATTCCAGCTTGTCTCAGTCGCCTGTGCGTTTCCTGAATACACTCTGAGCGTTTTGCTGACTATCAGAATGAATGACATTCTGCTCACGATATTGGTCATGACGTTGATCATGATGCTGATCGCCAGATTCATGCTGATTTACCTGAAGATGCGAAGTGAAATTCTCAAGCGAATCAACCGATTGCTGCAGCTGCTTAAAGGTCTCATCCAACTGCAATGCATAGTCTGAAGACGCACCTGGCCACACCAGCGGTTCGGGCACTTCACTTGGATGAATATCAACATTTTGCGGCTCTACGACCTCGGGCGATTTGTTAGCAGCTGCTCTTGGCCTTCTGTTTCGCTTCGCATGAACCTTGCGAGCTTTGCGCTTCTTGCGACGACGCGGCACCACTGTGATCGCAACCACTGCTATAAGCGCAACCAACGCCACACTCATACCAATCACGCCAAGTATCGCCGTCGTGGTTGAAGTACTGGTCTTCTTCTCTGTAACAATCTCATCCATCATCGCAATAGCCGCGCCCGACCAATCCTGCTCACCGCTGGTAGCGAGCTTATCGTAAGCGGCTTTGCTTAATGCATCAATAGTAGCTTTCTTGCGCAGCCACTCGTCAGAATTAGAAGAAGACGCCACCACAAGAGAGCCATCACCAGAAGCAACCGCAAGCAACACCGTGTTCGGCTTCGGGTTAACTGATTCAAGCACTTGAGTGACAAATTCAACAGGTTTAACATCCTCACCAAAAGTATCCACATACAACAATCGCACGGTGACACCGGTGTCGGTTTTGGTTTGCTTGACCTTGTCGCTCACAGCAGAAACATTCGACCCCAGCAAGTTTTGCGGGTCAGTGATGTTGTCAGTCAGAGTACCTGTTGCATCAGCTGCCTGAGCAAACGGAGTTATCCATAACACGCAAATACACAGCAAAACTACGCACGCAAGGCTTTTTAATGCGCACAACACGCCGATACGGGGGGCTTCGACCACATTCCCCGTTTCCCTGCTGCCAAACTGTTGCAATGTCATACACTCCACCTTACCGACCGGTTGTACCAAGCAGACGGGCGGCAACAAATTCAACCAACTAAACCAACCAAACCGTAAGGAGAGTGCAATGCCTCAGTATCAAGTAGATTCCGAACAGATTCAATCCTCAAGTGCAGCCGTGCAAAACTCAGTGGAGCAGATCAGGCAGGCTGTGGCAGGTATGTATGCCAACCTCAACAACCTGCAAAGCGTTTGGAAAGGTTCAGCGGCCACACAATTTACGTCAGTGGCTAGTGAATGGCGTTCAGCACAACAGCGTATGGAAGTTTCACTGGAAGCGATTCAGCGTGCGTTAACCCAGGCTTCCACTGTTTACGCCGACGCTGAAGCTGCCGCCTCTCGCCTCTTTGCATAGCATCCCGGCGCTACCAACTTCCGCATTAAACTGAGTGAGATTCCCAAGCGAAGGCTGCATGGTCAGAAGTCACTGCGTCGCCTCTAGGTAAGATTTCTCGACTACGGCCTTGCGGCCTTCGCTCGAAAAAA
This sequence comes from Parabacteroides merdae, assembly GCA_963623245.1. Taxonomy (GTDB): domain Bacteria; phylum Actinomycetota; class Actinomycetes; order Actinomycetales; family Bifidobacteriaceae; genus Bifidobacterium. Next base: position 105 of record CAVFKU010000064.1, on the reverse strand, counting down.
CACGGAAAGAAAATAAGTCTGCGCTATCACCACACCCAAAACGACAAGAAAACCCGCACTATCGAAGCGCGCCGAGCGCGCTAGACAACGCATTCGAAGTAGCCG
>CAVFKU010000063.1:4510-9279 GCA_963623245.1 Parabacteroides merdae | reverse complement strand
TGCGGGTGACAATCGGCTTGACCTGCGCTGTGCCCAGCACGTCCTTGGTCTGGCCGATGAACAGTTCGGCCACATCGTCATTGCCGGGCTGACAGTCCGACAGCTTGGCCGGCATCGAGGCGGATTCCAGCGCATTCTTGCGTCGCGTGACCTCCTTGGCCTTGCGTGATTGGACACGCGCGTGCATTTCGCCGACAATCTTCTCCAGCACACGACCCGACTGATCCTTGTAGCCGCGCTTGGAGCCGGAGATCATCTCGCCGAATTGTTTGTCGGACATGCGGGTGACAATCGGCTTGACCTGCGCTGTGCCCAGCACGTCCTTGGTCTGGCCTTGGAACTGCGGTTCGGCGATACGCACCGTGACCACGGCCACCAGACCCGCCATGATGTCGTCACGTTCGATGCGCGTATTGGAATCCTTCAGGTTCACCTTGAGCTTGCGCGCGTTGGCCTCCACGGTTTTGCGCACCTGCTTGGTGATGGAATTCATCAGGCCATCCACATGCATGCCGCCGCCAGGCGTCTCGATGATGTTGACGAAGCTGCGCATCACGGTGTCATAACCGTTGACCCAGCGCAACGCAATATCGACGCCACAAGTGCGCTTGACCATCTGCGCGTGCAGTTCGCCGTTTGCGCCAACGGCCTGGGTCTCCTCCTCATAGGCGCCTTCGCCCTGGATGCGCCAGATGTCCGACACCGGCTCGCCTTTGGACAGGAAATCGACGAAGTCCTTGACGCCGCCGGTGTGCAGGAATTCCGCGACGCGGGCGTGGGAGCGGGGTTGTGCTGGGGAATCATAAGCAGGCGAAGTCGAGAAATCCTGCCCGCCCAACGCCTCGACAACGCTTGGCACATCCACGTCACGCATTTCATCCACGGCCATGTCGCCGGTTTCGTCGATGGCCTCGTCCACGACGGTGATCTTCAGACCCGGCACCAGGAAGCTGGTTTGGCGCACGCGGTCGACGAGCTGCTCGTAGGAGAACTGCGCCGTCTTGTTGAAGATCTCGGGATCCGCCCAATAGCGGATGCGCGTGCCGGTGGTTTTGGGTGAAACCTTGCCAATCACCTCAAGTTCGGTGGGACTGTTCTTGCGACTGCGCTTGAACGGCGAATCCGGCGAGGGGTTGGCGGGATCGGCATCCTCATAGACACCGGGATGCCCCTGATGGAAAGCCATATGATAGGTCTTGCCACCGCGATCCACCTCGACGTCAAGACGGGAGCTCAAAGCGTTGACGACGGACGAACCGACGCCATGCAGACCGCCGACCGCGTTATAGGAGGAGTTGCCGAATTTTGCGCCGGCATGCAGTTTGGTGAGCACGACCTCAACGCCTGACAGCCCGGTTTTCGGCTCCTTGTCCACGGGAATGCCGCGGCCGTTGTCGGCCACCGTAATCGAGCCGTCCGTATGTAAAGTGACGACGATAGTATCGCAGAACCCCGCCAGCGCCTCGTCTACCGAATTGTCGATGATCTCCCACAGGCAGTGCATCAGGCCTTGCGAATCGGTGGTGCCGATATACATACCCGGACGCTTGCGAACGGCATCCAGCCCTTCAAGGACCGATAGATCCTTGGCTCCGTAATCTTGCGCGGCCATGAATCACTGATCCAGGAAGTCGCGCAACGTCTGCGAACGGGAAGGGTGGCGCAGCTTCGACATGGTCTTCGATTCGATCTGGCGGATGCGTTCGCGCGTCACGCCATATACACGACCGATGTCGTCCAAGGTCTTCGGCTGGCCGTCCTCCAAGCCATAGCGCATCTTGATCACACCGGACTCGCGCGGCGAGAGCGTCTCGAGCACCTGCTTGAACTGATCCTGCAACAGCGAGAAGGCAACCGCGTCGGACGGCGCAATAGCATCGGTGTCCTCGATGAGATCACCGAACTCAGAATCGCCATCTTCACCAAGCGGGGTGTGCAGAGAAATCGGCTCGCGGCCGTACTTCTGCACTTCCTGCACCTTTTCGACCGGCATGTCCAGCTCGCGAGCCAGCTCGTCCGGCGTGGGCTCACGGCCGAGATCCTGCAACATCTGCCGCTGCACGCGCGACAGCTTGTTGATGACCTCCACCATGTGCACGGGCACGCGGATAGTGCGCGCCTGATCCGCCATAGCACGGGTAATGGCCTGACGAATCCACCACGTGGCGTATGTAGAGAACTTGAATCCCTTCTTCCAATCGAACTTTTCGACGGCTCGAATCAAGCCGAGGTTGCCTTCTTGAATGAGATCAAGGAAGAGCATGCCGCGGCCGGTGTAACGCTTAGCCAACGAAACCACCAGACGAAGATTCGCCTCCAGCAGATGATCTTTAGCCTTCTTGCCATCGTTGGCGGCCCACTTCAGCTCGCGCTTGCGCTTGAAGTCCATGTCATCGCCTTCGGTATCCAGCAAGTATTGGGCATACAAGCCGGCCTCAATGCGTTCAGAAAGATCGACTTCCTGCTCGGCGTTCAACAAGCTCACACGGCCGATTTGCTTGAGATAATCCTTGACAGGATCGGCGGTGGCACCGGCGGTAACTACGCGACGTTTCGGATTGCCGGCTTTGGTATGCTGACGAGAGGTGTCTTCCTCATCTTCTTCGTCGTCGCGCACCACGAAAGCACCCTGCTGCTTGTCTTCTTGTGAGGGGTCAGACTTAGATTCCTCATCATCGTCGTCGTCCACGTCATCTATGTCTTCAATATCGACATCAACATCGTCTTCAGGCTCGTCGACCTCGTCCTCGTTGGGAACAGAATCGCCCTCGTCGTCAAGATCACCCAGGTCGTCATCCAGATCAGCCTTGTCGTCCCCCAAATCGATATCGGCGTCGTCAAAAACGTCAAGATCTGTTGATTCTTCTTCACTCACCTTGACTTCAGGCTCGCTTTGAGATGCCGTGGCTGTATCAGATTTACCGGCCTTTTTGTTTGCTGCAGCTTTGCTGCTTGCGCTGGTTTTCTTGGCATCCACAGTGCTGTTATCGGACGACTTGCTTGAGGCAGTTTTGCTTGAGGCAGTTTTGCTTGAGGTGGATTTATTTGAGGAATCTTTGCCTGCAGCAGCCTTCTTACTTGCAGCCCCTGCCTTAGCACTTGGAGACGATGAGGCTTTCTTGCTACCAGCCTTTGATGTCGACGTCTTTGCCTTGGACGCAGCTTTGTTGGCTTTGGTGCTTTTAGTAGCCTTGGCAGCCTTGGTTTCGTCCATCGCCTGATCGTCACCCGCGCTGACTTTCGTGCTCTTGGTAGCCAAACTTGTCCTCCTCGCGGAAATTCCCGAATATCCAACCCAGCCGCGTATACCATACAGGCACACTTCTGGCAAGGGCAAATCGTTAACCCATGTGAGTTAACCACCTGATGCGGACGATTATTCCCTGAGCGCGGCGCAAACGCCCAATTCATCTGCTACAGCACGCTGGTTCCAGGCCGCAATGAAGGCTTTTCAGCACGATTGCAGCCAGCGAACAGCTCTGATCTATTTCAAGGCTTTGCAACGCATATGACGACGCTCTGTTGTCCCCTACCCACCACAACACGTAGGCAATAACAGCGAGTGGCTGGGCGCGCATCGTCTCGGGAACCATTTTTGACATGGCATTAAGCATCATCAATCCGGCTTGACAGCGAGCGCGATCAGGGCCGAAAGTATCGTCAAACGCTTCGCCAAGCAAATTGTGCACAGTTTTCGTAACCCGTTTTGCACAAGGGCGTGAAACAACTTCCAATAGCATGTCAACATCACAAGTAGCCTTATCGACAACCAGTGAAAGAATGAGCGCGTCACGTATGGACATCACTTCGTTAAGCCCGACGGCCAGCGCGGCCATATTCTCGCCATCAAGATCAATTGTGTGCGCGTCAAGGTGTTCAAGCCAAGCATTCAGGGGCACTTGAATCCACTCGACATCTGCTTGTTGTGCACCCATATCACGCCGATTACATCGTAGCTGTTCGCGCAACTTGTCCATGCGACATTGTGTAAACGGCTCCAGATCAGCAAAAAACGACTGGCATTCTTCAGCAACATCAATATGTGCAATGTGGTGTGGACGACTGCGGCGAATGGAATGACTGGGACGCTTGTGGCGTCTGCTTGAGCAGCGCATATGGTCGTCGTTGCACCCAGAGCGGTCACCAGCGCGTGCGCTTTGCGATTGACCTGTTGTTTTGGTTGCGCTGTTTGCTGGACGCCGTGGCGCATGGTTCGTCGTTGATGTCATAGCTATCCTTCTTGGGTGGTTAGTCGCATTGATGATTAGTTTGCAGTGAGTATTTATTTTCACCGTTGATGATCGTGCACAGACGATATGCAACCAGTATGACGGTTTTCGCCACGTCACTGAAGGGTTTTTGACCTATGTGGTCGAAGCCCTCTAAGACATTGGAAATGCTGGATTATTGTGTTCGTATTGCACTGAGGATAACTTAGAAGACATGTGCATAACCGACGACAACCGTCTGGCGGTTGAATCCCGCATCGCCTCGCTGGTGGCTGAGTGGTCAGCCATGCCGACTTATCGCCCAATATCATCCTCGTGCCATGCGGTGCTTGATGCTGTGATTAGCCAAGCACTGTCCAGCAGTGAAGGCGGCAAGCGTTTGCGTGCACTGCTTGCATTGGCGGCATACACATCGTTCGGCGACACAGCAAGCCAGCATGACGCCATATTGGATATTGCCTGTGCACTTGAAGTTTTCCAGACAGCAGCGCTTGTGCATGACGACATTATCGACGATTCGAACTTACGTCGCGGCAAACC
>CAVFKU010000063.1:0-4500 GCA_963623245.1 Parabacteroides merdae | reverse complement strand
CTCTAGAGCAGAACACTGGCAGTGTGACTGTGGGGCGTGGATTGGGACTGATGTTGGGAGACCTGCTTGCCACTGCAGGCATCGGCATTGTCAATCAGGCAACACGCGAACTGCCCAACGCATCGGAACTGACCACAGCCTTCCTGACCATGCAGCACGAAGTGGAAATCGGCCAGATTCTTGATTTGGCAGTGGAACAAGCTCCTCTGGAGGACGCCGGAGCTCTGGCCAGTTCATCCCTTGAAGTATTTCGATGGAAAACCGCGAGCTACACCACTATCGCACCGATTGAACTGGCTATGTTGTCCGCTGGTAGACCAGCAGTACAAGCACGACACACTGCTTTGTCTATAGGCGAACCGCTCGGGCTCGCATTCCAATTGGAAGATGATCTCATTGATGTCATCGGATCCAGCCAAACCAGTGGCAAGCCGGTGGGCGGTGACATACGCGAAGGAAAACGCACCGTGTTGTTAGCGGACGCTCTTAAATTGGCAGACAAGCCGGAGCGCGACGAACTTATCGCCATCTTCCGCTCACCAACCCGCAGCGAAACGCAGGTAAGTCGCGCCATTGATTTGTTTGACCACACTGGAGCCGTCGAGCGCTCTCGCCAACGCATCGCACGTCTGTGGGATCAAACGCTTGAAGCTATTGCTTCCTGTGAGCTTGAGCACTCTCAAGAAAATATCCTCACTGAAGCGTGTGCCGGTTTCGTGCCGGACATAACCAGACGCTAAACTTAAGCAAAAGATAAGCCAGTAGCAGCCATCAAGGATTCATTAGCCACACCATGAGCGAAGATACATCATTGCCTCAGGATCAACTCATCGAGGGACGCTATCGCATCATGCGCCAGATTGCACAGGGCGGTATGGCCACGGTGTATGAGGCCACGGACGAGCGATTGAACCGCACTGTGGCGTTGAAGGTGATGCATGCCCAGCTGGCGGACGGCCCGCACCGCGAACAGTTCATCGAACGCTTCCGACGCGAAGCGCAGTCCGCCGCACAAATCGCCAACCCGCACATTGTGCAGGTGTACGACACTGGGCAAACCAATGGCTTGGCCTATCTGGTGATGGAATATGTGCACGGCGTGAACCTGCGCCACGAGATGAACCGCCAACGCACCTTCAGTGTGCGCGAAACGCTGCGTCTTGTCGGCGAAACTCTTGACGGCCTCGCTTCGGCACACAGTGCGAACGTGGTGCACCGTGACATCAAACCCGAAAACATTATGCTCAACGATCGAGGGCGTGTGCAGATTACGGATTTCGGCCTAGCCAAGATCGCCTCATCCGCCACACTCTCATCCACTGGCATGTTGTTGGGCACGGCAGCCTACCTGTCTCCCGAAACCATCGAACACAATGAAGCTACACCGCAAGGCGATTTGTATGCCGTGGGCATTATGGCTTGGGAGATGTTGGCTGGCGAAGTGCCGTTCACGTCAGACAATCCAGTCACACTGGTGTTCAAACATGTACATGAAGACGTTCCTTCCATATCCACCATCTGCCCAGGTATCGACCCGACAGTAGCCGCGTTCATCGCACATCTAACCGAACGTTCCATCGATGCCAGACCGAAGGACGCTTCCGAGGCGTTAGATGAGCTACGTCAGCTCAGCGATGCTCTGCCTGTCGAAGCATGGCAATATCGCAAAACGTTTGACAATACCGACAGTTCGCTAGCCGTTCCCCCGAAACCGCCAACCATCGCTAACGAATACAGCAATGACGCAACCTCAACCACCGTGTTACAGGTCAGCAAGCATGACACCTTGGCACATCACACCCCCACCACATCTATCAACACCGCTTCCACACAGGTATTGCAGACCATTGAAGACACGGACGGCGGCCAACCAACATCATCAGATGAGTCGCTTCCTAAACTCAAAAGCCGCAAAACACTGATTATTATCAGCGTTGCTGCCCTTCTTGCTATCGTTCTAGGCGGCGGCGCGTGGTGGTATTTCCTAGGGCCGGGAAGTTATTGGACATTGCCGGAGCCGAATGACATTTCCTGCGAGCAAGACAGGACATGCTCACTGACGGGCGCGGACTGGGAATTATACGAGAGCACCCTCAAGGTAGCTGGCATTCCATATAGCGTCAAACGTGATTACAGTGACAACATCAAGCAGGGGCGCATCGTTTCGGCAACTGTTAATGGCAAACAGGCCAACGCCAACGCCCATATCAGCAAGCGCAACGGACAGTCCGTGTCTATTACCATCTCCAAAGGCGTGAAGATGGTGACGATTCCACAAGATATTCTTGATGCAAGCAGCGAGAACGGCAAAAATCCACTTGAAGCCTTGAAGAATGCGGGGCTGACCAATGTGAAGCATAACGAAGATGGGGATGTCTACTCACTGACAGCTCCCGAGGGCGCAGCATTAAGTATTTCTCCCGACCCTAGCACCACTGTCAAGCATAGCACCGAGGTCGTCGTAACGTTGAGCAAAGGGCCAATGCCTGTAACTATGCCTGACCTTACTGGGCGCAGCAAAGATGAAGCACAACAAGCGCTAAATGATCTGAAACTCAATGCCAATTACAGCGAGGAATTCAGCGATTCCGTCGCTGCGGGCAATGTAATTTCCTCTTCGGTAAAGAAGGACACGCAACTGCACTGGGGCGATTCCGTTGATGTGGTTGTTTCCAAAGGCCCTGAAACTGTAACCATGCCGGATGTGCGAGGTAAAAGCTATGACGAAGCCTCGAAGATACTGACTGCGCTCGGCTTGCAGGTGAAGAAATCCGCGCCGTTGGGCGATCTCACCCACAACGTGCGATTGCAAGATCCTAGCCCTGGCGAACAAGTGCGTGCACGCGACAGCGACGGCAATGCAACCGTGGTGACGCTTACCGTCGTGTAAACCATTTAGGAGCGTGGCGCCCTGCCATGTTACACAGATTGCTGCTCTGCTCGTTGAGACTTGAACTGTTCCTTGATTTTCTGGGCGTATTCGTCGACGTACTCTTGCCCGCTCATTGTTCTGATTGCTGCCGTCACCTGATCGGTGAGTGAGCGCAAATCATCGTGTGTGATGCTCTCGGCGGCTTTCTTGGCGACCTCGATGGGCTTGCCGTACAACACTTGAGTTTTGCCTTTTTTGGGGATCACAGTGCCGGGTTCCTGCAGTTCACGCGAGCCGATGATGGCGGTGGGCACGATTGGGCAGCCGGTTTCCAAGGCAAGACGCGCCACACCGGTGTGACCCTTGTACAAGCGACCGTCTGGGCTGCGCGTGCCTTCGATATGAATGCCGAACAGGTGACCTTCCTCAATGATTTCGCGGGCGTGTTCAAGGGCACCCAACGACTTATTGCCGCCTGAGCGATCCACGGGGAACACGCCGACGGAAGTAAACCACCACTTCTTGAACCTGCCCTTGAAGCCTTTGCCCTCAAAGTATTCGGCCTTGCCCATGAAATGCACCATGCGCGGGCAGGTGATGGGAATCAGCGCGTCGTCGATGACGGCCAGATGATTCGCGGCGATGATCGCACCGCCCTTGCGGGGAATATTATCCAATCCCTCGGCGCTCGGCCCTAAACGGTGACGCGCAATGGCACCGAACCCTTTAACGAAGAACCAATACAGCACTTGGCGTTTCCCTTCCGGCGCGATACGCGCGGTAGATTACAGTGGTGTGTATGACTGACCTCAACAATACCAACGACAACGGTGTGCAGCCAAACCACACGCCGGATGACGAGAGCAACCAAGCCGAATTGGAAGAGGCTTGGGCGGCGTTCGAGGCCGAACATAAGGACGATCTTGCGGACGTAGCCGCCTCACGCAATGCCAAGCGTTTTGAGAAACACGCTGAGCGGCGTGACAAGAAGGCCGTGATCAACGCACAAGACCTCTCCCCCGAGGCATTCTCACCCACTGGCGCAAGCCATGGGCCTCGCGATTTCACTGGTTCCAGTTGGTTGGATGTTGACGCGACAATGGATCAATACGGAGACGATTTTATCGCGCCCAATCCGACAATCGGCCCCATCAAACGCTCGAAACTACTGTTCTGGGCACTACTGTTAATCGGCATCGCAGGCATTATCGCCACTGCGTTCCTGCCGGCGATTGCTGGCATTCTTGGCACAGTGTTTGGAGTGTGCACACTAATCGGCGCAGCAGGTCTTATCGCGCAACATAAGGGGCACAACGAGACTCGTGATGATTATTTCGATGACGGCGCGCGGGTATGAGCCCGAGCGCAATGAAACATGATGTTCGTCCATGACGATATCTGTCACGGACGAACACATGAAACAAAAGACCGTCAGACCTTGGCCTTGGCGGTTTCGATCCACTTGTCCAGGAGCACCGCGGCCTTGCCTGAATCAACAGCCTCCCCAGCAAGGGCATAAGCTGCCTTGAACCGTTCAGCTAACGTACCGCTCGCGGGAACCTGACGGCCATCCGCCACGATAGCGGAAGCAGCGTTGAGTAGAGCTGTAGTGCGAAATGGCACGGCCT
>CAVFKU010000062.1:0-9525 GCA_963623245.1 Parabacteroides merdae | reverse complement strand
ATCGGCCATGGCCGCCACATGTGGATCGTCGGCGTTCAGCACAGCCACCCCATCTGGAAGCAGCCCGCGCACAATCTCAGACTTAGCCTTGGCAATTCGCTCCACAGAACCAAACTCACCTAAGTGCGCCACACCAACCTTAAGCACCACGGCCACATTCGGCGGCGCAATAGCGGTTAAATGCGCAATTTCGCCAAGATGATTCGCCCCCATCTCGGCCACAAAATAGCGGGTATCTTCGCCCACACTCAATGCCGTTAACGGCAGGCCAATCTCATTGTTGAACGAGCCTACAGGAGCAACAGTTGCCCCCAATTCGCCGAGCAATTGTTTAAGCAAATCCTTGGTGGTGGTTTTACCCACCGAACCTGTGATGCCCACGATAGTAAACGGCTTGCCTGTAGCGCGGCGACGAGCAATATTGGCTTGAGCGAGTTTGCCGAGCGCTTCAACAGTGTTGCCAACCACAATCTGAGCAACATCAGCTTGTGGCACCGCGTGATCAACAATTGCAACGAGAGCGCCAGCAGCACCCGCGCCCTGCACGTAATCATGCCCATCTACATGTTCGCCTTTGATGGCAACAAACACACTGCCAAAACGAATCTGCCTTGAATCACTGACCACATTCAAAGAAACACGGCTATCGGACGCGTCGCCATCGTTGGTCGCGTCACCACTGTTCGCACCACAACTCTCGCACCTATTTTCAGCAACCGAAACTACTTGCCCCGCAACTGCTGCAGCAATGTCGTCAATAGTCATTGGCATCATCATGTCCGGCACAGCTCACCTCATCTTCACTCGTCTTACGTATTTCATCTCACACACTACCTGCCGCAATTCCATTCAAGATAAATCATCAGCTACCAGCAACGCATTGCGAATACTGGCGCGCCGGACACCTGCCGCAAGCATCATGGCAATGGCAAGCGAAAGATGTCTCTCGTCGTATGAGCGCAACGATTGCGCCGCAATACTGGCCATCATATTGGATTCCTCAGTGCACACACTCAAGCGCATTCTGCCATCAACCACAAAGCCATACTCATCTTGTAAACGCTCGATATACGCCTGATCTGCACGCGGCGTTGTCGACTGCAACGAGCCGATCACATCAACGCTCACCGCTTGCAACCCGTCGGGAGCCACGCTCTGCCCATCAAGCGCAATCACCACTGCTGCCGCACCATCCTCACAGCACACAGCTAGGCATTGTTGCATATCAAGCGCGTTCAGGGGATAGTCAAGATTCAGGGCGCGTTTCAGAGAATACGAACCGCTAGCGCTCAGTAAACCCATCGGATTGCCAAGCACATGCAAACAACGGGCAAGCTGCTCGGCCGCTTGAGCACTCTGGTCGCCACACACGGCAAACACAGCCAAGGAAGTCGACGGTTCGCCCGCCATAAGACAAGCCAGTTGGCCAAGTCGACGCGCATTGATTTCACCAACGAGCAGCGGCAGATCAACATCATTGGGCAGGGTTTCATACACCGCGGGCGACACAATAGCTGCATAGGCGCCACGACTACGGGCATGGTACAGCGTTTCAGCATTCGTCGCATCACCGAGGACTGCCAGCGCACCAGAAGTAATTGAATCAAGGTTGTCAACCAATGAAGTCACAGTAACGCCGGAAGTAAAGGAAGGCACTAGGGCCCAGCCGTACCGCTCGGCCAGTTGACCGAGGGTTGTTCTGTGGGTGATTGATTCGCTTACCGCACTCATAGTCACCTTCTCATGTTCTGGCTTGCTGCATTTTGAATTGCCGTGTGTTGGCTTGACGCGTTTTGGATTGACGCATTTTGACTTGCTGTGTTCCGACTTACCGCACCTCGGATTGCCACGTTCCGACTTACCTCGCCTTGGTTTGTCATACGCCTCACCAGTTCACTGCAATAGGATCGGTGCGTGCTGCAGAGTTCGCCACATCGTACTTCTGCATCAAAAATTCGCCGATTTGGGAGAATACTTTACCTGCTGTAGTTTCGCCATAGATTCCAGCCGGATCTTTCATTACCACTGTCACAGCGAAACGAGGATTGTCAGCAGGAAGGAAGCCCACAGTGTCAGCAATAATAGACGTCAACGAGCCGTTATCTCCCGCAACTTCAGCAGTACCAGTCTTGATGGCAATACGATACCCGCTGACATTGATGGATCTACTGCAATAATCAGCTGCCGATTCCATAGCATCCTTAATCTGCGCAGCAGTGGCTTCATCAATCACACGGGTTGCTGAAGTGTTAAGCTTGCTGACCTGTTTGCCGTTTGCTGTGCTGACGGACTTAATCAGCGACTGCTGCCTGCTGACGCCGCCCGTCGCAATAATGGAAATAGCGCGGGTGAGCTGCAATGCATTAACCGTGTAGCCTTGGCCGAACAGAATAGTTTCTTTCGTACGCAAATCCCAGGCATCGGGGCTGGTGAGTACGCCGCTCGATTCGCCAGGAAGGTTAAGCCCTGTGGACTGGCCGATACCAAATTTAGACAGCATGTCATAGCGCTGCTGATTTGACACATTCGCCGCGGCTTCAACCATGCCCACGTTTGAAGAATGCTGCAAAATGCCAGCCAGCGTCCAACGCTCAGACCCATGCGAGAGCGCGTCGTGGAACGTTTGCCCATCCTTCTCTATCTCATAAGGAACGGTGAACTTGTCGGATATCTTGACACCGCTTTCCATAATGGCAGCCAATGCGGGAACCTTACCTGCCGAACCAGGCTCGAAGGTCTGGCTAATAGCGCGCGACGTACCAAGTTTAGCTTCGTCCGACCCAGCTTGAATGGAATCACTGTCTTCCAAAGCAATGATTTCGCCAGTCTGCACATCCTGAACCACTGCAACACCCCATTGAGCTCGCTGCGTTGAAACACCTTCACTCAATACTTTTTTGACATACCAGTCCACATCGGCGTCGATAGTAAGGGACACGTCCTTGCCATCCGTCGCTTCTTTCGTCTCGGTAACGGTACCAGGAATCACCTCACCGCCATTACCTCGCTGATACACGGTATATCCGTCTGTGCCGGACAGCTCTTCATCCAACATGCTTTCAAGGCCGGAGGCACCTTTGCCTTCAGCATTCACACCGCCAAGCAGTGCACCCATTAGCGTGTTTTCTGCGTATATGCGCTCACTGCTCAGTTCACCATAAATAATGCCGCCCAAATTAAGCTTGTCGATGTCACGTTTGACTTGCGGGGTGACATCTTTCTTAAGAACAACATATTGGTTCGTGCCATTGAGCTTGGCGCCTAATTCCATCGCATCCATATCAAGCAGTGAAGCCAGCAGTCTCGCCACAGCAGCAGCCCCAGTAGCGCCCACCGGATTATCGTCGATGGAATGGCAATACCCCAAAGATTTTGCCTGCTTACTGCCGCACGTAACAGGGGTGAACGACGTGGCTGCATCCGGCACACCGATAATGTTGTACCGTTCCACACTTTGGGCAAGCACAGTGCCGTTGGTATCAAGAATCCGGCCTCGATTGGCACTCAGCGTGACTTTCGATGTGCGCGAGTTAGTGGCCGCTTCGGCGGTAGTGCGCCCATCAAGCAACTGCACATTCGCCAACTGAATAAGGCAAGCACACGCCACGACTGCCAACACCAAGCTCACTACAAGGCAGCGTTGCGTAAAGGCGTCAAACACGCGCCACCAGGCTCTCAATCGCGCAAACATTACTATTCACCTTCCCTGTAGCCGTTAAGATCGATGGACACTGAACCGTGTTGCGGTATCATGCCCATATCGCTGGCCTTCTGCGGCAATGACGCCTGAAGCTGGTCGAGTTTGGCCTGATCATCTTGCACATCTTGCGTGAGATTACTGATTGAACTTTCCAATTGGGAAGCCTCAAATGAGTTCTGCACCATCTGAGTTCTGAGCATCAACGCGCCGATCAGCGTACCGGCAAGGAAGACAACAGAGATAACGATATGGAGCGTGCGAGCACTGCGGGCGCGCGCCCACTCAAGCAAGCGGTCAAAACCGTCTGTAACAGTGGTTTTGCCGCCAGTGACAACATGTAACTGAGGGCGAACTGCCGGCCTTACTTCCGATTGGTGGCGCTTCGTGTCTGGCATTGCCGATGAACGTATTGTTCGTGATGTCATCTCGCACCCCTCTCCACTTGTTGCTCAAAGCGGCGCTGTGCGCGTTCCGGCAGGGGCTTGACAAGTTCCACCGCACGCAAACGCACCGAAGCGCAACGAGGGTTGTTCTCAATCTGTGCCTTGTCTGCTTTGATTGCCCCCCGCGTCAATTCCTTGAAGAACGGCTGCGCGTCGTCTGGTACAACCGGCATGTTCGCCGGTGCATCTGCCTTCAACCCTTGTGCCATAAACGACTTGACGGTTTTATCTTCCAACGAGTGATATGACTCCACCACCAAGCGGCCGCCTTGCTTCAAACGCAAGGCAATCTGCGGCAATGTGCGGGCAAGTTTGTCCAGTTCACCGTTGACTTCGATGCGCAACGCTTGGAACACGCGCTTGGCTGGATTACCGGCAGGCCGGTGCGCTTTAGGAACCACATCATCCACCAAAGTGTTAAGCTGAGCGGATGTTTTCAGCGGCTCTTCTTGGGTGCGCTGCGCCACGATGCGGCGGGCTATGGGGCGAGCGAACCGCTCTTCGCCATAGCTTGCGAATATGCGGGTCAACTCCTGTTCGCTATATTCGGCGAGCACCTGTTCGGCGTTCAATGACTGACTGGTGTCCATGCGCATGTCGAGCGGAGCGTCGTGCGCGTAAGAGAACCCGCGTTCAGTTTCGTCGATTTGCAAGCTGGAGAGCCCCAAATCCATAAATGCGGCGTCAATATGTTTCACGCCTAGCTTGTCCAACGCGGCGTCAAACTCATCAAATGCGGCGTGCACTGGTATGAAACGAGCATCTAACCCTTCATCATGTACGCGCTGCGTCGCCAGTTGCAGGGCTTCAGCGTCGCGGTCGATGCCGATAAGCCGCGCAGCGGGAACAGCTTTAAGGAATGCTGTGGCATGACCGGCAAGCCCTAGTGTGCAATCAACAATCACTGGATCGGTTCTGCCTTCTAATCCACCGGTGACAAGTCGAACGCATTCGTCAAGCAGAACCGGCTGGTGAATAGTAACAATGTCGCGGGTGGTCATCAGAACTCCACCTCCGGCAACACGTCGTCAGCAATATCCGAATATCCCTGTTCCTTGTCAGCCAGGTAGCTCTCCCAAGTCTTACGATCCCAAATTTCAGCGCGTGTGCCCACACCAATCACCACAATGTCGTCACCCAAATTGGCGTAATCGCGCAGCATTTGCGGCACCAACACACGCCCTTGCTTGTCTGGATCCTGATCAACGGCACCAGAAAGGAACACGCGCAAGTATTCACGAGCAGCCTTGTTACCCATTGACGTGCGCTGAATCTGCATGGCGACACGACGAAACTCAGTGGCGGGAAGCAGATAGACGCAACGCTCCTGACCGCGGGCCATCACAAGGCCTTCCCCCAGCTGTGGGCGCATTTTGGCTGGAAGTGCCATGCGACCTTTTGCGTCGATTTTTGGAGCATAGGTGCCCAATAACAGTGGAGGCAGGCTTGCTGCACCGCCTAGTGAAGCGCCATCTGTCGAACCCCCTTCACAAGAGGCGGATATTGCATCTGACAACGGTGTATCTGCCATTGTTTCCGCCCCCTTTCACACTATTCGACGATCTGCTGACGACCACACTGATTCCCCACTATACCCCACTTCTCACCATCTTTCCCCACTTTTGGTGATTTTTGCATATTTTTTAAGAATTGCCCACCACCAGCCGCGCATCGCCCGCTACTGCCCCAACCACAACAAGAGCTCGAATGCCCTGAAATGACATGGGCACGAAGTAAATTGGAACATTACGTTTTAAGCAACCGTTAAGAATGGGAAGCCAAAAGCATGTCGAGCTATGCCGCGCAACTTGAAGAAGAACAACGTGCGGTCAATCGCGCCTACAACCGTCTGGACACATTGCGCACTGAAGCAAAAGACCGGCTGGACGCCGTCCGCGCCGCTGGCTCACACGGCTCACCCACGCAACGCACCGAACGCGATTCTTTCGCCACCATGTACGAAGACAGGCTCATCCAATTGCGAGCTGTCGAAGATCGACTGGTGTTCGGGCGCCTTGACGACACTGCAGGCAATCGGCGCTACATTGGGCGCATCGGGCTATCAAACGAACAACACGAACCCTTGTTAACAGACTGGCGTGCCGAAGCCGCGCGGCCGTTTTATGAAGCGACACCATCCCACCATGGCAACACGGTAATGCGCCGCCATATCACCCTGAATTTCCGTGAAGTGGTGGCATTAGAGGACGAGGTGCTTGACGTCACCGCCAAATCCGTTGACCAAGCCCGCACACAAGGCACATTAACCGGCGAAGGCGCATTGCTTGCCTCGCTAAGCTCACGCCGTACCGGAAAGATGACCGACATCGTCGCCACCATCCAAGCTGAACAAGACCACATTATTCGCTCCGACATGTCCCGAGCCGTTGTTGTGCAGGGAGGTCCCGGCACTGGCAAAACCGCCGTAGCGCTTCATCGCGCTGCCTATCTGCTCTACACGCATCGTCGCACACTATCACGCTCTGGCGTGCTTGTGGTGGGCCCGAGCGCGGCGTTCCTACACTATATCGACCAAGTGTTGCCATCACTAGGCGAGACTGGCGTAGTCAGCCGCACTATCGCAAGCCTTATTCCAAACGTTACCGCCGCAGCCATCGACACCCCGCAAGCCGCCCGCCTTAAAGGCGAAGCACGCATGGCCGAAGCCATACGCAACGCGGTCTCCGCCCGCGAGCGCGTGCCTAGCGATCTACCGGTGGTGCATGTCAATGGCATTCAAGTACCTATGCTCGCTGCCGATGTTGAGCAAGCATTGAATGACGCGCGCCGCACACACCAGCCGCACAACAAAGCACGCGAAACATTTGTGAAATCAATGCTGACAGCCATGCGCATACGCTATGAAGAGCAGCTTGATTACACTCCAGATCAAGAGGAAGTAGCACAAGCAGCCTCCCAGTTGCGCATGAACGAGAAGGTGCGAGTGGCACTAAACCTCGCATGGCTGCCGATGAGCGGCACTTGGCTTATTGACGACATGTTCTCCAAGCCGACCAGATTGCAGCGCTTCGCCCCGTGGCTGACGCAAGATGAAGTGCGTGAACTCGTGCGCGAAAAAGGCTCACCACTCACCAAATCTGATATACCTCTGCTGGACGAAGCGTTGGAACTGCTTGGTGAAGACCCGAGGCTGGCTGCACAACGCAAACGCAATGAAGCAAAGCGAGCAGCGGACATACAGTTCGCCCAAGACACTCTCGCCCAGGCAGGCATCGGGACAGGAATTGTCACCTCGCAGATGCTGTTAGACAGTATCAACGGCGAAGACGGTGCTTCCACTGCCGAGCGAGCTGGAAGCGACCGCGAATGGACGTATGGGCACATCGTGGTGGACGAAGCGCAGGAGCTGACCGCAATGGACTGGCGCATGCTCATGCGGCGCTGCCCGTCGCGTTCCTTTACCATCGTGGGCGATGTGGCGCAAACTGCCGCACTGGGCGGAACCCGCTCGTGGGATAACACGATGAACCGGCTGTTTGGCGCTGAAAACTGGGACTTGAACGAGCTAACCATCGATTATCGCAACCCGCAGGAAGTCTCTGCTCTCGCCTGCGATTTTGCATCCAAGCAAGGGTTGTACATCTCCACTGTGCACGCGGTGCGAGCCGTGCCTGATTCGGTGCGCCGAGTAAGCGTAGAGGGTCAAGCTGCACTGCTCGACGCCGTAGGCACTGAAGCGGCAGCGCTGGCCAAGCGGCTCATCGCTCAAGACGGTACGGGGCGCGTGGCAGTGATCGCACCGCGCGCTCTGTTGGAGCCCGTGCGCCAATCCGTGCGCGCTGCATTGATGCGTGAACTCGGCGAGCGCGAGGCGCAGCGACTGGAGAAACAGGATTCATGGGACAGCCAAATCATGATCTGCGACACCGAATCAGTGAAAGGTTTGGAATATGACGCGGTGATTGTGACTGAACCGGCCGCCATCGACCAGGAATCCCCCAGTCGTCTCGTCGCTGCAGCAGATTTATATGTGGCGATGACCCGCCCTACACAGCAACTGGTCATTGTTCGGACATCACTGGACGAACGCGAACTTGAACTCTAAGGTTAGGAACCATGCCTCAAGCACTGTTATTAGAGAACATTCACCCAGACGCGGCCATCTCGTTGCGCGAACACGGATTTACCGTAAACACAATGAAAGGCGCCTTAAGCGAAGACGAGCTTATCGACGCACTCGATGGGGTTGATTTGCTTGGCGTGCGCTCAAAAACCAGTGTCACTGCGCGGGTGCTCGAAGCACGCCCAACACTCAGCGCTATTGGCTGCTTCTGCATCGGCACCAACCAGGTTGATCTTGATTACGCAGGCAAGCGCGGTATTGCTGTGTTCAACGCGCCATATTCCAATACCCGCTCTGTGGTGGAGCTGGTGATTGGCGACATCATCTGCCTGTTGCGCCGCATTCCCGCGCACACGCATCACATGAAGCACGGCATGTGGGACAAGTCAGCCTCCGGCTCACATGAGGTGCGAGGCAAAACGCTGGGCATTATCGGTTACGGCAACATCGGCTCCCAGCTGTCGGTGCTAGCCGAGGCGCTGGGTATGCGCGTGGTGTTTTATGACATCGAAGAAAAGCTCGCACTCGGCAATGCGCAACGTTGCGACACACTTGACGAACTGCTGGAGCAGTCGGATATCGTTACTTTACATGTGGACGGACGCAAATCCAACACCGGTTTCTTCGGCGAAGACCAGTTCGCGCATATGAAGCAGGGAACCATTTTTATCAATCTGTCACGCGGTTTCGTCGCCGACTTGGGTGCATTGAAACAGCATTTGCACTCCGGTCATCTGGCAGGTGCTGCGGTGGACGTGTTCCCCATCGAGCCAAAGAAGTCCGGCGACCCGTTCGAAACAGCGCTGGCAGATGAAGACAACATGATCCTCACCCCGCATATCGGCGGTTCCACTTTGGAAGCTCAAGAGGCCATCGGTCACTTCGTCTCGCAACGCCTTGAAGATTACTGGTCAAAGGGCTCCACCTCGCTGTCAGTAAATATGCCGCAGATCAATTTGCCGGAAAACCGCGGCGTGGCGCGCATTGCTCACCTGCATGCAAACCTGCCAGGCGTGCTCGCGCACGTCAATCGCGTACTAGGCGAAGAGAATATCAATATCGCTGCGCAAGCGCTTGGCACTGAAGGCGAATTGGGCTATGTGGTCACTGACGTGGCCGAACGCCCCAGCCAAGCTACTTTGGAGGCTCTGCAGGCCATTGAAGGCACTATTCGCATGCGTGTCATTGACTAATGTCGCAAGGGGTGCGACGAGCTTAACTCGTAGCTCACTAGCTCAACCGTAACCCGCACTATCGAAGCGCGCCGAGCGCGCTAGACAACGCATTCGAAGTAGCCG
>CAVFKU010000061.1:0-9838 GCA_963623245.1 Parabacteroides merdae | reverse complement strand
GCTCAGGGAAGTGTGCGCGTGGGCTCGCCTAAACTTGCGGCAGGCATTTATGGGGCGCATTGGAATATCAATTACAATCGTAATGCTAACAAAGAAGCTTATGGTACCGAAGGCGGCGTTGGTGGCACTGCGAAAGTGCCCACCAATACGGTAAACCAAGGAACCGTGAACATCACCGGCTCCACCAACAACGTGGAGTTCGTCGATTCGGCTGGCAATACCTCAACGGGCAATACGCCGCACGATAAGAACGGCCACAACCTGTACAAGGCGGTGCTCACCGTCAAGAACGCGCAGACAGGCGTGAAGGTTGAAAACGCCAACGTGGCATTGACGGTCAACAAAGGCAATAGTAGCTTGCAATACGACTATACGACGGTCACGCGGGCGGATGGCACGGCAATCCTATGGCTGCCCGTTGGCGAATACGACATCTCAGGAGGTGTCGTGACAAAAGCTGGCTTGGGGCACATCACCCCAGACGGAGGCGCCAAACTCACGGTCGGGACAGGTAACAATGCTGCCGCTGAGGTGAAGGTCGGCAGTTACGTCAGCTTCACCGCGTCACCGGCGAGCGGCAAGGTGTATGACGGCACGGTTGATTTGACTGTGGACGTTTCGGATGTGGATGGTGAAGTGAGCGCCATTCGCTGGTTCCGCGAGAAGGTGAACAACAACTCCAACACCTACGCGAGTCAAGCTGACAACGTCACCGGCGCTAAGACCTTCGACAGTGGCTATGAAGTCGCGTCCGAAGCCAACAGGGGAGATGTCGAACCCTCCTCCGCGCTCAAAGACGGCGTGTTTACGAAGCAAGTGGATCAGAACGGCGTGTATTGGGTGGAAGTCAGCTACGGGTCGGGCGAGACCGCAAGCAAGATTATTAAAAGCGTGACGGTGAGCAACATCTACCACACGATTGACATCCAGTCGAAGAGCTACGTGCTTCAAGATGGCGAAAAGAGCGGTGAAACCGACTACGGCTCGTTGAAGAACGCGAACGGCACCACCTATACGAAGCAATACGGCTTTGCGTGGGACTTGGACGGCTACCAGAAGGACAACCTCGCCTCCGGCACGCTGTTGGAGAAGCCGGGCGACGGGTTCGACACGGTTGACCTGTGGGCGCAAACCGAATCGATGACGTTCTACAGCGCCGCGCTCCATACCGGCAAGACCTTCGACTATGACGAGGCGAGCAAGGCCTACAAGCCGGTGACACTGACGCTGAACAAAGACTTCTTGACGAACAATTCCGATTGCGACACGGTGAACAACAAGAAGGACGTCACCAAGTACAGCATCGTGTATTCGCCGCGAGACGGGGCGCTGCGTGTCGTCAAGATCACCGGCGTCGAGCGCACCAAGGGCAAGGCGGCGAACGCAGAGACGCTGTACACCCACGAGCGCGCCTACACCGACAAGGTGAACCATGACATGATTGCCGCGTTTGAATGGACCGGCTACAAGGTGGTCGACGTGCTGATCAATGGCCAAGAGACCGAGTTCAGCAAGGACGCCGATGGCAATCTGACGGACACCGTGGCGTTGAACGACATCCACGGCAAGACGAGCGGCACCAAGATTAAGACTGTGCAGTTCGTCTATGAATACAACATGACGGATGTCAAGGTTCAGGGCTTCTACAAGGGCACGACTAGAGCTGTGGGCGGTTTTGACGCCTACACCGCCAAGGCCGAAATCGGCAAGCCGTTCACCGTCAGCCAGCCTGAAATCAACGGTTATGTGCTGGAAAGCACAAGCCCCGAGAACGCCACGATCACGCCCACCGGCAACGCTGACCATGACGTGGTGACGTTCTATTACACCAAGCAAACGGGCAACGTGACCTACAAGGCCGTGAGCGTTGACGAGGCCACCGCCGGCACCAATGGCGCCGCTCGGACCACCACGCTGTGGACCGGCTCTGGGACGGTCACCAAGGGCGAAAAGCCGAGCGATGTGACGCCGAGCGCGGGCGTGGATTATTACACGCGCGACGATTCGGTGGACACCACCTACACGGACGCGGCGGGCAACACCGTGACGGGCGGCGTGTACGACGGTGTCAACGACATCACCGTGACCTACACCTACAAGCACAAGACGCGCGACGTGAAGGTGATCAAGCGCAACCTTGACACCGGCGATGAGATCGGCACGCAGACCATCACCGGTCTGCCGGTGGGCGTCAGCCACACGTTCGGCACGGGCGAAGTGAGCGCGGTCGACGGATACACCGCCTCCGATACGAACCTCGGTTCGATGTTCGTGGCGGATCGTGACGGCCAGGAGGTGACCTTCTGGTATCGCTCGAACGACCGATTCACCAATGTCGCCGTCACCCTCACCTACGGCGACACGACCCTGCGCTCCTACACGCTCAATGCAGTCAAGGGCGTCGAAACCCCGGTGAACGCGCCGGAGATGACCGGCTACAAGCTCAAGAGCACGTCGAACGGGCTGAAGAGCATCATGCCGACCGGCGATGCCGAACACGACAAGGTCAACTTCGAGTACGAGCTGGACGACCCGAAGACGGTGACGGTCGAGTTGGTGGACGCTTCCGAAAACAAGAAGCTGGACGCGCCGACCGGCTATCAGACCACTGTGACGCTCAAGAAGGGTGACACGGTGACGCTGCTGGCCGCGGTGGTCAACGGCTATTCAGTGGAAGGCGATCATGCTAAGACGCTCACCTATGCTGATGTGAAGAACGGCGACACGGTGAAGTTCTCGTATCAGCCGGTGTCCGACGCCGAGTTCGTCACGCACACCATCACCTTCAAGGCGGGCAACGAAGACCTGCACAGCTATTCCGTCAAGGTCAAGCGTGGCCTGGGGCTGGGTGAATCGGTTGTGTATGATTCTACGACTGCGCCGCGAGTGCCAGGGTATCGCTTGAAAGAAGTCAAGTGTGATCCTGCAACCCCGACCAACGTTGCTGCAGCTCAGATTCAGTACATCTACGAGGAGGATTCCGCCAAGATTACTGTCGAATCGTGGTTGACTGCCACCAGTGTTGAAGAAGGTGGAACCAAGCTTGATGGCGACGTGGAACTGACCGGTTTCCGCCTAGGCCAGACGGATGTGGTGGTCAACGCGCCGTCGCGCACTGATTATGCGCTGTCAGGTCATCTGCAGCAGACGATTGAGGAGTTGTCGAGCGCGAACACGACTGTGAAGTTCCTGTATCACGATCCGGCTAATGTGACATTCACCCTGCGTGACATTGCCACGGGCAAAGTCATCGAAGTCGTCAACGGCGTGCAGGGTGAGACCTTTACCGCTGGTGAAGGCGAACTTAGCCTGAAGGATTCGTATTACACCTACAAGACGGATTCCCGCGCAAGCGAGCAGTTCCGCGAGGGTGGCTCTGGCAAGGTTGAGAACATCAATCTGGATGTTGATCCGAAAATTAACTACGACGTGTATTACGAGAAGACCATACGCGAAGTTGAATATATTGCCATCGACAGCACGAAGCTGGAAGAAAGCAATTTCAAGACCGCTTCTGATGCTGAGATTGCTGCCGCAACCATTCAGGATCTGCACGTCAGCAAGCCCGAAGCCGCGCGCGTAGGCGAAGAATACTCGGTCTCCGCGCAAGCCTTCGACGGCTGGTCATTGGACGACGATCTGACGAAGTTCTATGACGTGACCGATGAAAGTGGTGCGCTGAAGGTGTACTTCTGGTACAAGCCCAAGTCTAGCGGCACAGTGGCTGTGGAATATTGGTCTGGTGACAGCGCCAACAATGGCGAATCGCTTGGTTCGTACACGTTGAACGCTGTTCTGGGTGAAAAGCTCACTGTCAAGGCGCTCTCGACCATTCTGGATGGCAAATACACCATCCGCGACGGTCAGAATAAGCAGACGATCACCGTTGGTTCGTCCAATGTTGTGAAGTTCTACTACGACCCGAACTTTGTCACCGTGCACACTACGGTGGCCATCAATTCGGCAGTCGCCAACGAACAGACGACGAATGAAGTAGTCAAGGGTGGAACCCTCGTGCTGCGCCCGCCGTATCGCGCCGGTTACACGCTGATTGGTATCGAAGGCGTGGAAGGCGGCGACGCCACCACCCTGCCTGCCAGCTACAAGAGCGGCAAGATCACGCTGACCAATCTGGAAAGCGACCAAGATCTGACCTACAACTACAAGAAGACGGTTGCAGCCGAATATCAGACCGAAGTGAGTGTCAAGGCGATCTACCACAACTGGACGCTGGGCACTGATGGTGTGGCTAAAGTTGATCGCAAGGGCTCTGAACGCGTCACAGTGCCCGCCTATGAGGGCTACGTTCCCACGCGCTACACGCTGGTGAGCAGCGCTTCCAGTGGCACTGCCACGTGGAAGGACGTGACGGCCGAGATGAAGGCCAGCGGTGTGCTGGTGTCTGTGGATGCTGACAAGGCAACGCTGACCATCGAATACGAGCGCGAAGGCGACGCCACAGTGTTGCCTGGCAAAGACGAGAAGGTTGGCAGCAAAGACGACGTAATCATTACGCCGACCGACGCTGACAAGAAGCCGGTTGTCAACGAAGGTCCGAAGCCTGAGAAGGGCAGCGTGACAATTCCTTCAGGCACTACTGCGACCATTAGCCGCCCCTCGGGCGAACAGGTTGTGATGCCCGGTGGAACGACCATCAACCCGGACGGCACCATCGTGCTGCCGGACGGCGCTGGCGAAATCAAGCCTGACGAGGTTGCAGTCGATTGCCTGCCTGAAGGTTGGGTTGCACTGACCTACAAGGCCAACGGCGGCACCGGTGTGGACAAGACGCAGATCGCCAAGGCAGACGACGTTACGGCGATTGCTAACCCGTTCGAGCTGCCAGCAAACTTCCTGTTTGCCGGTTGGAACGAACGTTCCAAGGGCACTGCGAGCAACACTTATCAAGCAGGTGCTTCTATCGCTGTGCCAACCGGCACCAAGAAGATGACCATGTATGCAAAGTGGGTCGAAGTCACCTACGCCCATCAGACGAGCGTGACCTACAAGCCCAATGGTGCAACAGGCTCCGACAGGACGATTACCGTGGGCGATCAGGAAGACACCACATTCAAGGTCGTTATCGAGCCGAGTGGCTTCCAAGTGACCGGCTGGAACTTCTCCAGCTGGAACACTTCAGCAGACGGCTCTGGCACACGCTATATGCCGACCGACGTGACGGAAGTCAACGAAGGTGAGCCACTGACCTTGTGGGCGCAGTATTATAAGACCAACGATGATGGTTCTATGACACTGCCTGGCAAGGACGGCAACCCCACCACCTCCGATGACAATGTCACCATCGTGCCTGAAAACGGCGGCCGTGCTCCATCGTTCGATGCGGCTAATGGTGTTGCAGTGGTTCCTGACGACAGTTCCGCCACTGTGGTGCGCAGTGCTGATGCCGAGGATGAGATTGTTGTTCCAGGCTCGAGCACCATCGCACCCGACGGCACGATCACGCTTCCTAATGGCAGCACGATTCCGTCTGGCGCTGAACTGCCTGGCTCGCTGTCTGCCGAATGGCTGATGGTCACTTTTGAAGCCGGCCAAGGCAGCGGTCGTGCGGTGCATCGTCTTGTCAAGCGCGGCGATTCGATTGACGTGCCTGGTCAAGGTTCCTTCCATGCTCCAGTTGGCAAGTGCTTTACGCAGTGGGCTGATGTGGATGGCAATGAATACACCACCGGTGGCGATCCTGTGCTGCCGACAGGGCATCTGACGCTGATTGCACAGTGGCGTGATGTGGACACCTCGCGTCCGTTGCGCAATGCTGACGGTTCTGTCACTCTGCCTGGCAAGGACGGCACCACGCTGAACGTGGAAGACAATGCGCTTGTCACGCCTAGCGTGGACGAAGAAGGTGTTGACAACAGCACCATCAGCGATGACGCTTCAGTGACCCTGCCAAACGGCGGCACGGTGAAATATCCGACCGAGCCCGAAGGCAACGGCACAACCGTCACCGTGCCTGCTGGAACCACAGTGGCCTCCGACGGTTCGTTGACGGTGCCTGAAGACGGCGAAGCGAGCGTTGAACCAAGCGGCGCGAAGGTGCCGGGCGGCTCGACCATCGCCCCGAACGGCACGATTACCTACAAGTACACCGTGCGCTATGTGGATTCAGAAGGCAAGGAGCTCAAAGACTCCACGAGTGTTATGGTGGCTGAAGGTGAAAGCGCAACTGTGGACGCGCCAGTGATTAAGAACAAGACGCCTGAATGCGACGACTTCACTGTCACGGGCGGGCAGACAGTTGGCGATGACGAGGATGCCTTCACTATCGTGTTCGTCTACTGGGACACCTACACTGCCAAGGTTATCTACCACGGCAACGGTGCAGGCGATGAGTTTGAAATGGAGCAAGTTAGCGGCATTAGCACGCTGATTGTTCATCAGCTCAAGGCCAACATGTTCACCTATGATGACTGGACGTTCATGGGATGGAGCACCGAGAAGAACGGCAATGGCACGTTCTACGCGGATGAAGCCACCATTACTCTGAACCCAGGTGCAACGCTGGAACTGTATGCCGTATGGTACAAGCAAAGCAACAACAAGATCATGATGAGCAACGTTTCCGGCATGGAAATTGTTGGCAATGCTGAGCCGGACGGCAACGGCGGTGTTACCGTGGCAGACGGCGGTCAGGTTGTTATGGCCACTGCGGGTGGTGCGTCATCCAAGACCATCACCATTGCAGGCAAGGCCACAGTCAAGCCAGACGGCACTATCATGCTGCCAGAAGGTGTCTCCGCCAAGATCGCTCCAGACGATGCGCAGATTGTCGGCCCGGCTGTTATCAGCCCTGCCAGCACCATCAAGACCGAGAAGAAGGACAACGGTGCTAACGGCAACGCTTCCAATAGCAACGGCAGCAACAATGCTACCGCCGCTGTGAACGGAAATGGTTCTGCAAATGGAGCTAACGGCTCTAACGCTGACGGTTCCGATAGTGCCAACGGTGAAGCCGATTCCGAGACTGAAGATGGTGACAGTGTTGAGGATGCTGATGCAACCGCTCTTGCTGCCCGTTCCGGCAACAACATTGCTCAAGGTGGCTTGACGGATTCGCTTAAGGATGCTCTTGGTGAAGCCTTCTTCACAATGGTCCTGCCGATACTGGTGCTGATTGCGCTCGCCGCTGCCATCACTTGGTGTGTTGTGCGTCGCCGTCGCGTCAAGCGGTAGTGAATCCGCACTTAGTGCTTCCTCGTAAAGCACTAAGTTAGCTTCCCTGTAAAGGTGGCTGTTACGCTCCCCGCGTGGCAACCACCTTTGGTATTGCGGCTTATCTGTTCGCTTGCGCTTGTTTCGGTCTCTGTTGTTGAAATGACAGTGGTGGCATTGGCATAGAATGGCGGCTATGAGCGTGCAACGAGTGATGGGCACTGAAACGGAATATGCTGTCTCGCTGGAAGGCGCCAGCAACTACCAGCCGGTGCAATTATCGTTTGATGTGGTGGGTGCGGCTTCGAGTCAGCAGACCAAGCATATCCGCTGGGATTATCGGCAAGAAGATCCTGTGAACGACGCTCGCGGCGTGCGTTTGAACCGTGCTGCTGCCCGCCCCGACATGCTCACCGATGCGCCCCAGCTCAACATCACCAACGTCATAGCCCCCAACGGCGCTCGTATTTATGTGGATCACGCGCACCCTGAATATTCTGCGCCGGAAACCTTAGATCCTTTTGAAGCTGTGGTATTTGACCGTGCGGGCGACCGGCTCATGCTTGCCGCCGCACAAGCTGCCAGCCGTTCAACAGGCCGGCACATCGTGCTGCATCGCAATAATGCGGATGGCAAAGGCGCCAGTTGGGGTACGCACGAAAACTATATGATGAGCCGTGCTGTGCCGTTCGACGACGTGGCCGCTTTGATGAGTGCGCACTTTGTTTCGCGTCAAATTTGGGCAGGATCGGGTCGCGTGGGAATAGGGGAGAAGTGCGAACAAGCGGGATATCAGCTCAGCCAACGCGCTGACTATATTCATACGCGCATCGGTTTGCAAACCACATTCGACCGTCCCATTATCAACACGCGCGACGAATCGCATTCAACTGCCCAATACCGCCGCCTGCACGTTATTGTGGGCGACGCTAATCGCATGGATATTCCGCAAGTGCTGAAGCTTGGCACTACAAGCATGCTGTTGTGGCTGCTGGAACATGCTGGGGATGTTGGTTACGATGTGCGAACGCTGTTAAGCAGGCTGCAATTGGTCGATCCTGTTGAAGCCATGCATACTGTGTCGCACGACCTGAGCTTGGCAGACGAACTACCGTTGGAACATGGCGGTTCCATCACCGCTTGGCAAATGCAGGTGATATTGCGTGGTGCTGTGTATGAAGTTGCAGCCGCGCTGCTCGGCACCGACACTGCTGGCGAGCCGGCGTGGGAAGATCGTTCAACCTGCAATATCATGGCCATGTGGGGGCAAGCCCTTGCTGATATTGCGGCTATTCGCCACGCTTCCAGTGATGACGAGCGCCTTGTTCTACAAGCCGAAGCAAGCCGTGTCGAATGGCTGCTCAAATGGCAGTTGTTGGAGAAGATGCGGCGCAGAGCGGGCGGCTTAAAGTGGGATAACCCACGTCTTGCTGCTATCGACTTGCAATGGGCGGCTCTTGACCCAGCTCAATCCATCTTCGACAAGCTGCGCGCGCGCACTGAGCGAATCGTTAGCGATCAGCAACTTGCCCAAGCGCAAAATCAGCCTCCTCCAACCACGCGCGCATGGCTTCGCGCCGCCATCGTGAGCCGTTTTCCAGAAGATGTGGTGGCTGCCAGCTGGTCGCATCTCACTGTGCGCAAGATGAACGCAAGTCAGCAAACGCAAGGCGCCGAGCAGGCTACCTTGCAAACTATCTCGCAGCACGCCTTACAAACCATTTCGCAAACCTACGGCAATGCCTCGCCGGCGCAAACCCACTGCCTCGACCCAAGCGCGCTTGATACGCTTGATATGTCCAATCCCTTGGCGTTTAGTGTTCAAGACACGCGCGAGTGCGTTGAACGTGCAAAGAATGCCGCCGAGGTTATTCAACTCGTTACAGCACGCGAATAAGATAAGGCGTATGGCACAACAAGAAAACCTGCGCGATTTAGCGCTGAACGTTGCTGAAATTGCGCAAGCTGCAGGCAAGCATGCTTTGCAAGATCAGCTTAATCCTCACGACACCGTGGTGTCTCGAGAATCAACCAGTCAGCATTTCGCCGGTGAAGTAGACAATCGCTTGTTGCGGTATGTTTCTGGGCGCTTGGCTGAAATGGAGCATTTTGACGGATTCTGGCAGACCCGCCCAGCCGACTGCAAGACTGGTCAGCGCTATTGGTGTGTGGGCAAGCTTGATGGTGCCATTAACTATGTGCGCAATATGGGCGAATGGTCGGTGACTATCTCCTTGTTTGAGTTTAACGACGAGGGGTCTGCGCAGCCAATTCTTGGCGTAGTGCATGTGCCGGCATTGGGGGAAACCTATTTAGCCGCGCGTGATTGCGGTGCTTTGCGTATTCGCAGCACGCCTGTGGGTGAGAGGCGCGAGAAGGTTGTGCCGTCGGTGACGAGTTCATTGGACGGCTCTGTGGTGAGTTTCGGTATGTCGTATCTGCCAGGCGAATCGGAGCGTGTGCTCAACACGGTTGCCGCACTTGGCGGGCGACCCGCTGATATTAAGCGCGTTGGCCCTGCTTCGCTTGACTTGTGCAAGGTGGCTGATGGCACCTATGACGCGTATTTTGAAGCACAGCTGCACGAATGGGATGTGCCAGCCATGTCGGCTGCTGCAGTGGTTGTCTGGGAAGCGCAAGGCACGCTGCATCGTTGGGACGGCAGCCC
>CAVFKU010000060.1:0-10086 GCA_963623245.1 Parabacteroides merdae | reverse complement strand
ATACGACTTCGCCTGATTTCACACCGTCCGATTTTGGTTGGAACCTGTGGGCGGACGGTACGTACTGGTTTGATGTTCGTGTCGCTAAGCAGGGCAAGGTCAAATGGAACTAGGAAGTCACGAACGTGTACATCCAGCTCCCCGCCGAAGCGTTGCAGGATATTAAATCTAATCAGCGTGGGTTTGAGCATGATCATGCGTAAGGCATGTCTGTTGTAAAATTACTCATATATAGGGAGGTAGCCGTGTTGATTACTGAGCAGGAATCCACTCGTCGTCGCGAGCATCTGGGACTGGCCATAGCGTCTGCACGGCTTGAGGGCGGCGCTCCGTCGCCAGCGCTCCTGAAGGATGCGGACGCTTACGCCCAAGGTCTCATTGACGACAATGAATTCGTTTCACGTATGCGCAGACGGTACGGCTTGGACGCTAGGGCATGATGGAAAGAGCATTTGATCCATACCTCGTTCCTCATACAGCCGTTCTTGCCAATAAGGCCGGGATACTCACCCAGGCCGGACTTGATATATTCGAGTATGATGCGGTTATTACTCGATGTTCCACGCTTTACAGGCAACTGCCCCGTGCCCAGGGAACATTGGAACAGCTTCAATGGATTCATCATTACCTGTTCCAGGATGTCTATGAGTGGGCCGGCCATATCAGGAAGATCGATATGGCCAAAGGCGATGGCGAACCGTTCCAGCCGCTTGATTTCTTTGATGCAGGTGTCCAGTATTCCGAGCGCGTGCTCCGTGAGGATAATCTGCTCCGTGGTCTTGGCTACGAAGACTTCATCACAAGGTTGAGCGTCAGTTACAACAACTTCAATATCCTGCACCCATTCCGCGAAGGCAACGGTCGGACACAGCGAGTGTTCTGGGATATTGTCGCCAAAGACGCGGGGTGGCATTTTGACTGGGGCCTTACCACAAGACAAATTAATGACAGGGCATCTATCGAGGCGATGGCGACAAACGATGTAAAGCTTCTGGTTGCGATGTTCAGAACCATTACGAAACCGCTGTCCCAGCCGCTTATGGCGGAGCAACAGTTTTCGCACCTCGTTGATGAGCAGTATCATGCTTTGGCCAATACCGCCCGCAAGTTCTCTTCTCAAGATTATGCCGACCTGCAAGCCAAATACTCCTATCAGCAGCCTGATGGCTTTCCTTTGCCCTACGAGAGAAAACACAAGAAGCATTGTTCGCGATAAAGAGTCATTGCTTTATCCGGTATCTTTCGAGTGTATCAACAGCCAGGCGCGGGTCGTCCTGTGTTGAGAACAGATACGTTTGCGTCGTGCGCCAGACTCGTGCCCAAGCAATTCCTGTACCTTGAGCACGTCTCCCGTTGCCTTCCAGATGTCGGTCGCGAATTTGCGTCTGAATGAATGAGGCGCGGAGTCTCTTGAGTTTTTTGAGTCTTTTGCGTTTTTTAAGTCGTGGGCTTAACACAGTAGCGAGCAGCCCCCTTACCCCAGTTGCTCAGAAAGGTCGAGCCACTCGGTTTCAAGAGATTCTGATTCGGCGGCAAGACACTGCAACCGGGCATTAAGAGCGTTCAAACCCTCATAGTCTGCAGGGTCGTGCGCTGCCATCTGTCGCTCAATCCCCGCCTTCTGTTCTTCGAGTTTGGCGAGTTTGCGCTCGATGGCGTTGACGCGGCGCGTGGCGTCATGGCGCTCCTTGCCGGAGGACCCATCTCCCGCAACCTTCGTTGAGACGGATTGGTTGCCGGTACCACCATTGTGCGCTTGCTCGATCATCTTCAGATAATCATCGACACCACCCGGCAAATGGCGCACTTTGCCGCCGATCAGCGCGAACTGATCATCGGTGACGCGCTCCAGCAGATAGCGGTCATGAGACACCACAATCAGTGTGCCCGGCCAGGTGTCGAGCAGGTCCTCCATGACGGCGAGCATGTCGGTATCCAAATCATTGCCCGGCTCGTCCATGATGAGCACGTTCGGCTCGTCAAGCAGAATCAGCAATAACTGCATGCGGCGCTTCTGCCCGCCGGACAAATCACTGATCGGCGTCATCAACTGAGCCGCGGAGAACCCAAGCCGCTCCATCATCTGGCCGGGCGTGGTCTCCTTGCCATCCACGATATAGCTGGGCTTGTAGCGCGAAAGCACTTCCTTGACCTTGTATTTGCCCAGTTGTTCCAGTTCGTCGAGCCGCTGCGAAAGCACCGCGAACTTGACGGTTTTGCCGATATTCACATGCCCAGCGGTGGGCGTGATGGTGCCGTCCAGCACCTTGAGCAACGTGGATTTGCCCGCACCGTTCGCACCGACGATGCCGAATCGGTCGCCGGGGCCAATCAGCCAAGTCACGTCGTCCAGGATCTTGCGACCGGTGACGGTGATGTGGTGTGCGGCGGCGGTTTCGTCACCGATCTCGTCATGCCAGCCCCCTCGCGCAACGCCAGCATCAATCAAACGCTTGTCCCGCTCAGGGCAATCGACGGACAATTCGACGGAACCATACACCTTCGGCTCGGCGACCAGCGAATCGACCACATCGACGCGACTTGCACACTGCGCCACATCGGGGTCAATCGCCGCCGCAGCGGCCTCAGTGGAGAATATCTGCGTGACATC
Organism: Parabacteroides merdae; assembly: GCA_963623245.1. Lineage (GTDB taxonomy): Bacteria > Actinomycetota > Actinomycetes > Actinomycetales > Bifidobacteriaceae > Bifidobacterium. The sequence goes on along the minus strand of CAVFKU010000060.1, from coordinate 7,475 downwards.
GATCAGATCGACCACCTGCTTGCCGAGACGCGAAGTGGCCATCTGCTTCAATTCCAGCGTGTTGCGCATGGGCGGCACGTCGGCGATCAGCTCACGCGCGGCCTTGACATGGAACTTCTGCTTGGTGGAGCGGGCGCGTGCGCCGCGCGTCAGCCACGCCAGCTCCTTGCGCGCGAGGTTACGTCGCTTCGTCTCGCGCACGTCGGCCTGACGGTCGCGCTCGACACGCTGCAGCATATAGGCCGAATAGCCGCCCTCGAAGGGCTCTATGGTGCCGTCATGCACCTCCCACATCGACTCGCACACCTCGTCTAAAAACCAGCGATCGTGTGTGACCAGCAACAGCGCGCCCTGACCGGACCCCCAACGGTTCTTTAAGTGCTCAGCCAGCCAGTGAATCGTCACGACATCCAAGTGATTCGTGGGCTCGTCCAACGCGAGAATATCCCAATCGCCCAGCAGCAGACGCGCTAAATCCGCGCGACGTCGCTGGCCGCCGGACAACGAGCCGACCGTTGCATCCAAGCTGATACCCCCCAGCAACGCTTGCACGATTTCGCGCGATGTATTGTCGGACGCCCATTCGTAATCAGCACGGTTTGAAAGCGCGGCTTGGCGCACAGTAGCGCTGTCGTCAAGCGGGTCGCGCTGGTCGAGCATACCGAAGGTCAAACCGCCACGGCGGGTCACGCGCCCAGAATCCGGCTCTTTGGTGCCGCCCAGCAGGTGCAACAGCGTAGATTTGCCGTCGCCGTTGCGGCCGACGATGCCGATGCGGTCACCCTCGAACACGCCTTGCGTCACGTCGGTAAAGATAGTTTTCGTGGCGAACGCGAGCGACACGCGCTCCAACCCTAAGTCATATGTCGGCATAATCCACCAATCTAGCGCGGCGGCAATACCGCCTATAGCGACTGGGAGTAAGTGCTGCAGCGGGCAGCAAAACCAGAGAATACCTGTTCGGCAAGCGGCCTAAGCAACGGGTCATATAAGGCGAAGTCCTCGCGCAGCTTTGACTTGGAACCACCAGCGGCCTTGAGTTCCTTGACCATACGCGACTCGTCCAGCCATTCTTCCAACAGGGAAGCAGTGACTTCCAAGTGGAATTGCAGCCCCAACGCCGACCCCGCGCTGAATGCCTGCACCTTGGTTCCGGCAGAACAAGCCAAGGGCTGCGCACCATCCGGCAATGTAACTACATCGTTATGCCAGTGCAACACGTCAATCTTCTTATCCCACATTGAAAAATAATCATGCTTGTTTAGGCGGTTAATCGGCGCAAAACCAATTTCTGGCGCATCGCTCTTCTTCAGTTTGGCGCCGAGCGCAGTGGCGATGATCTGATGTCCCAAGCACACACCCAACACCGGTTTGCTTGCCGCAACACAAGCGCGCACCAGCTTGGCTTCAGATTTCAGCCCTGGGTACTTGTCAGTGTCGGCAGCTCCCATCGGCCCGCCCATAACGACCAGACCTGCAAGCTCATTAAACTGCGGCAGATCAGGCTTCTTAACGTCAACGATATTTAGTGTGTGATACGACAGGTTGAGGTCGTCCAAGCTGTCGAGAATGCGCCCAGGTTTCTCCCACGGGACATGCTGCAGAATCAACACTTGCGATTGCGTCATGCCCCCTATTGTGGCACGAGCTACGGAAACAGGAATGCGAGGCGATTGCTGCTTGTCTGGTTTCCTGCCTACCCTATTGACCTATGGAAAACAGCCAAGAACCGCAAGATTTCAACGCTTCAGACCTGACAAATCGGGATGGTAAGGACAGCAAGATTTCTCCGCTCGGCTATCGCCTCAGCCAAAACGACAGTCTGGGGATTGCTCGGGCGGCGCAGGGACTTCGCCTGTATGACACGGCCACGCACTCGACATCCGAGTTCACACCCATCAAGCCGGGTCAGGTGGGCATGTATGTGTGCGGTGCGACGGTGCAGTCTTCCCCTCATATCGGGCACATTCGCGCGGCTGTGGCGTTCGACATCGTGCGCCGCTGGCTGTTGAAGCTGGGCTATCAGGTGACGTTCGTGCGCAATGTGACGGACATTGACGACAAGATTCTTGATAAGGCCGCCGCGGCCGGGCAACAGTGGTGGGCACGTGCGTATTACTACGAGCGCGAGTTCACCGAAGCCTATGACGCGCTGGGCGTGCTGCCGCCCACCATCGAGCCGCGCGCCACTGGGCACATGCCGGACATGATCGCCATGATTGAGCGCATTATCGACAATGGGCATGCCTATGTGGTGCGAAACGCTGACGGCAAGTCGGAAGGCAATGTGTATTTCGACGTGGCGAGCTGGCCGCATTACGGCGAGTTGACGCACCAAAAGCAGAGCGCCGTCGCCGAAACCGACGAGGCTGCGGCCGTGGCCGACCGCATGGGGCCGAGCGTGGATGCGACAGGTGACGACAAATACAATCCCGTCGATCCTGCCGACGCCTCGCCCGACAAGCACGACCCACGCGATTTCGCCCTGTGGAAGGCACCGAAAGACACCGATCCGCTGGACGCGCGTTGGAACACACCATTTGGCTTAGGCAGGCCTGGCTGGCATATCGAATGCTCCGCAATGAGCCACCGCTATTTGAAGGATGGCTTCGACATCCACGGCGGCGGGCTCGACTTACGTTTCCCTCACCACGAGAACGAGATGGCGCAGACCCGCGCCGCCGGCTACGATTCCGCCGCGCACTGGATGCATTCGGCGTGGGTGACAGCCAAGGGCGAGAAGATGAGCAAGTCGCTGGGCAATGGACTGTCGGTGCCGGCTGTGCTGGCTGAACATTCAGCTTGGGTGGTGCGTTACGCGCTTGGCGGCGTGCAATACCGTTCAATGCTGGAGTGGAGCGATCAGACGTTAGCCGAGGCGAAAGCCGCTTATGAGCGCGTGTGCAACTTCATCGAGCGTGCGGGGGCAACTGTGGGCGAACAACCGTCTGTTGAGGAGGTACGTTCGGTTGGCGCCGACGAACTGCCGAGTGAATTCGTGGCAGCGATGAATGACGATGTCAATGTGTCGGGCGCGACGGCGGCGATCTTCACCGCAATCCGTTTCGGCAACACGCAGCTGGGCGAGCTGGCCGACCATGCCGATTCGGCGAATGCTGCAGAAACTAAGGCGCGAGTGCGTGCCGCGCTGGTGAGCGTGCGCGCCATGCTCGATACGCTTGGGCTGGATCCGCTGGCTGAACCGTGGGTGGGCGGCGCAGCCAATGGCGAGGGCGGCAACAACGCCGAACGTGCCGCGCTCGACAGGCTGATTGCCGATCAGCTCACTGCGCGTCAAGAAGCGCGCAAAGCCAAGGACTTCGCCCGCGCCGATGCCATCCGCGACACGTTAACACAAGCTGGCATCGTCATCGAAGACACCCCCCAAGGCTCCACCTGGTCAATAAAGTAGCTTTTCCCCCGCGGTCGATAGACTGGGCAACATTATGGCAGCATTTAGTTCTTTGACTGACAGACTCTCGAATGCGTTTAAGCATCTGAAGAGCAAAGGCAAGCTTTCCGAAGCTGATATCGACGGCACAATACGCGAGATTCGCCGCGCGCTGCTCGACGCCGACGTGGCGCTTGACGTGGTGCGCTCCTTCACGGGACGTGTGCGTGAGCGAGCGCTGGGTACCGAGGTGTCGCAGGCCCTCAACCCCGCACAGCAAGTGGTGAAGATCGTTGACGAAGAGCTGACCAGCGTGCTCGGCGCCGGCGTGGATCGCCCGCTGAACTTCGCCAAGAACCCACCGACGGTAATCATGCTCGCCGGCCTGCAGGGCGCAGGTAAGACCACACTCGCCGGCAAGCTGGGATATTGGCTTAAGGACGCTGGGCACACGCCGCTGTTGGTGGCCGCCGACCTGCAACGCCCGAACGCGGTGACGCAGTTGCAGGTGGTGGGCGAGCGCGCCGACGTGCCAGTGTACGCGCCCGAGAAGGGCGTGCAGTCGGACGGCGGCGAGGCGGTGGTTGCGCCCGGCCAAACTTCGGGTGACCCGGTGAAAGTGGCACGCGACGCCGTTGAACTAGCCAAGCAGAAGCTGTATGACACGGTGATCATCGATACCGCCGGCCGCTTGGGTGTGGACGACGAACTGATGAAGCAGGCGCGCGACATCCGCGACGCCGTGAATCCTGACGAGATTTTGTTCGTCATCGACGCGATGATCGGTCAGGATGCGGTACGCACCGCCAAGGCCTTTGACGAGGGCGTTGATTTCACTGGCGTGGTGCTCTCCAAGCTCGACGGCGACGCGCGCGGCGGCGCGGCTCTGTCGGTGGCGAGCGTGACCGGCAAGCCGATTCTGTTCGCCTCCACCGGTGAGGGACTGAAGGATTTCGAGGTATTCCATCCCGATCGCATGGCCTCACGCATTCTCGACATGGGCGACATCATGACGCTCATCGAACAGGCGCAAAAGCAGTTCGACGAGGAAGAGGCGCGTGAAGCCGCAGCAAAAATGGCCGAAGGTTCGTTCGGTTTGGACGACTTCATGGACCAGCTGCAGCAAGTACGCAAGCTCGGTTCGATGAAGTCGCTGCTGGGCATGATTCCCGGCATGGCTCAGCACCGCAAAGAGCTGGAGCAGTTCGACGAGAAGGAGATCGACCGCACGGAGGCGATTATTCGCTCAATGACGCCGGCTGAGCGTCGAGACCCCTCCATTATCGACGGCTCGCGTCGCGCGCGTATCGCCTATGGCTCTGGCGTTCCAGTCTCCGCTGTGAACGCGCTGCTGCAACGCTTTGAGCAGGCCGCCAAGATGATGAAGCGCATGGCAAATAAAGCCGGCATGGGCGCTATGCCGGGTATGCCAGGCTTCGGCGGGCCGGGCGGCGGTAAGAAGAACGCCAAAGGCAAGAAGGGCAAGAAGAAGGGCTCCAAATCCGGCAATCCGATGAAGCGCGAGGCTGAAGAGCAAGCATTGCGTGACCGTCTTGCAGGCAAAAGCTCGAGCGGCGGCTCTGCGTTCGCTAAGAAGCCTCAGAATCCAGCCCTGCCCGCTGGCCTCGAAGAGCTGATGGGCGACGGCAGCGATGGTATGCCCGATCTTCCGCCGAATCTCGGCGGCGGCATCGGCGGTCTGTTCGGACGCTGAAACCGTCGCCACACCCCTATGGGGCGAGATGCTTCGATTTTAAGCTTCGCCCTCCGCTCAGCATGACAGGTAAAAGCAGCACTTGCTCAACACGACGGGCTGGTAAATGAACGCAATACTATTGATTATCGCACTGCTGGCGTGGTGTTGGATTGCACTCAGCTGCTTGCCGGCCGGAGCTGAAGCACACATGCCATTGCCATATCTGATTGCCCTGATTCCACTGCTGTGGCTGCCTTTGGCAACACTAGCGGCAATAGCAGCTTGGTTTCATCTATGGGGCACGGCTTGTTGCTTGATGGCTGCGGCAATTGCCTCAGTGTTGCGTCGTGCACAATACCAAGCAACAAGGCGTGAAACACCGCGTGGAACACAAGTCGCCGGTTGTGAAACACATTGTGAAACATATCATGAAGCACGTCATGAAACAACTTTCGATGCGTTACATGTCATGACACTAAACTGCCGCTACGGGCGTGCAAACGCCGGCGTCATCATGCAGCATATACGCGAACACAACATCGACGTACTCGCCCTGCAAGAAGTAACCGACGCTCTTATGGCGCGCTTAAACGAAGCTGGAATACAGAGCGTGCTCCCCCACTGCCAAACAGGTACACCACACAAGGACGACAACGGCGGATACAATGCGATATTCTCGCGCATTGAGCCGACCGCAACAACCCCTAATATCGTTGATATTCCAGCGGCAGATGTACCTGCAATAACGCTAAGCATGGGCAGGCGCATCCTCACTGTCGCCTCGGCGCACCCCAAGTCCCCGATGCGCGGCTGTAAAGAATGGTCAGCCGGCATTCGTGGACTGGCGTCATTAGCCAAGCAATGCAACAAGCAGAACAGCAACACAATCGCCGACACAGCGGTGATGGGAGACCTCAACTCGTCCATCGATCACCCAAGTTTCCGCACCCTACTTAAAGCCGGTCTGAGCGACGCAAGCCTCAGCCAAAACACGGGTTCCACACCCACCTTCCCTCGTTGGATGGCATGGCCGCGCATTGAACTCGATCATGTGATGTTCACAAACAACATTCACGCCAGCGATGTACGTTCACTTGTCGTTGCTGGTAGTGATCACCTTGCACTCATCGCCACACTGACATCAAACTGAACAACGTGCCGTCCTGGGCTTAAGGCTATAATGCTTAACGTTATTCGCGCGCGCGTGGCGCCCTCTACACCCCGTGCCGCGAGGAACACGTGGGTTATGGCTTGCCGTGCCCCACACAGCAGCGATAATTCACAACCCTAGATACCAAGGAGAGCCATTTTGGCAACCAAGATTCGTCTCAAGCGAATGGGCAAAAAGTTCTATGCGTTCTATCGCGTGGTGGTCGTTGACTCACGCGTTAAGCGCGATGGTCAGGTGATTGAGGAAATCGGCACTTACAATCCGAACACCCAGCCTTCCACCATCGAAATCAATTCCGAGCGTGCGCAGTACTGGCTCGGCGTTGGCGCTCAGCCGACCGAACCTACACTTGCCCTGCTCAAGGTGACCGGCGATTGGCAGAAGTTCAAGGGTTTGAAGGGTGCTGAAGGCACGCTGAAGACCGTTGAAGCTGGCCCTGATGCCGCTGCTCGCGTCGAAGCTGTTGAAGCTGAAGCTCAGAAGCTCAAGGCCGCCAAGTCCGAAGCTGACGCCAAGGCCAAGGCTGAGGCTGCCGCCGAGGCTGAAAAGGCCGAAGAAGTCGAAGAAGCTGCCGAAGCTCCGGCTGAGGAAGCCCCTGAAGCCGAAGCCGAAGAGCCAGCAGCTGAAGAAGCTGAAGCTGCCGAGTGAGCCGTAAGAAAGGCTAACTGATCATGCTTGCACAGGCTGTGGAACACCTCATCAAAAACATCGTAGATTTCCCTGACGATGTGTCCGTCAAGTCCCACGAAAACGCGCGTGGCGAACTGCTTCGCGTACGCGTCAACCCTGAGGATATTGGGCGCGTCATCGGACGTTCCGGCCGTACTGCCAATGCGATTCGCACGGTGGCTCAGGCTTTGTCCGACCACAAGGTGCGCGTCGACATCATGGATGTGCGTCACTAAAGCGACAAGCAATACGGTAGACTGCACAGCATGGCAGATCAGAACATGCAAAGCAACCCTCAGCAACGCGAGTTGTTGAGGGTTTGCCGTATCGGCCGCGCCCAAGGCATGAAGGGCGAAGTCACGGTGCAAGTGTTCACTGACGAACCTGAATGGCGTTTCGCTGCCGGCTCGGTGCTGTATTCGCAAGACGGGACTGACGAATACGCAGTGGAACGCTCCCGCACATTCAAAAACCGTTGGATTATCAAACTTCAAGGGTGCGACGACCGCAACACTTCAGAAAGTTTGAACGGGCTTGAACTGTACGGC
>CAVFKU010000059.1:0-10601 GCA_963623245.1 Parabacteroides merdae | reverse complement strand
TTCTTGGCGACCTTATTCACGCTTGCAGCCATGCCCACCTCGTATTTCAGGCGTTCCTACTGGTGGGGCGCAGTGCCCCCTCGCCTTCCATCATATCGCCGTATTGTTTACCAAAGCACCAAGTTGCTTATCGAGGTCACGCAGCACCTTGCGCAGCTTGCGGTCGGAAATGTCGCGCAACTGCAAATCCTCCAACTGCGCTTCGCGCTCCTCGACGGTCAGTTCATCAATATCACTTGTTGTGTCTTTGGTGGCGCGATCGCGTTTCTTTAACGCTTGGAACCCTTGTGCCATAGCCCTTGAAATCACAAGGAATCCAGTATGCCCGATCATCTGATGGTCAGGGCGCACGGCTAGGCCTTGCGCCTTCCAATTGCGTTCCAACGTCTCTTGAATATCCGGCTCGGTCCACACACCAGAGGCGCGCAACGCCTCAACCAAACGGCTCATCTGTGTTGTGGTAGTGACATAACTGACAAGTATGCCGCCCGGTGCCATCACGCGATATGCCTGTTCGAGGCGATTCCAAGGGTCAAGCATGTCAAGCACGATGCGATCGTAGGAATGTTCATCCAGCTCTGCAGCCACGCTATCGAAGTCACCGACCTCCAACCGCCACCAATCGGGGCGCTGCCCGTAATATAACGTGGCGTTCGCCTCGGCCACGCGCGCGAAATCATGACGAAGCTCGATGGTGGTCACATGGCCTTCCCGCCCCACAGCATCGAGCAAATTGACGCTCATCGCTCCTGAACCTGCGCCAGATTCAAGCACGTGCAAACCTTTACGAATGTCACCAAGCTGAATAACTTGCGCAATGTCCTTGGGATACATGATTTGCGCACCTCTGGGCATAGACAGCACGTAATCAGCAAGACGGGGGCGCATAACGGCGTATTCCCAGCCACCAATAGCACGGGTAGTTTTCCAAGGTTTGGCAGAATCAACTGAAGGATCTCTCTTTGCTGTCACAGTGGTGACGAGAATGCCTTCCGTTTTGCCGATCACCTCGTCATGCACAATCAGCCCATGCTCGGTCTGTGTGACGCCACCGGCTACCAGCTGCTCGGTGATCTTCTTGCCGCGTCGGTCACAAAACTGCACCTTCTCCCCCGCTTGCAACACCCCTCGCCTCACTATTTGCTCCTTCCGGCGTTTACTTCAAGCTGCATTATTTTCACTTTTCACTGACGCAAGTGCACTTATGTCACTTAAAAATGCGCGAACGCGTCAAGAACCAAGTGACAATGCCAGAAATCACCATTGAAAGCAAGACAATGACCACAAAACCCCACGGCTTATCAGACAGTGGCATACCAAGCATGCCTTGTTGGAAATTCATGCCGTACATCGAAAAAATCAGCGTGGGAATAGACAGCGTAATCGAGATGATGGTAAAGATGCGCATCACATTATTCAAGTTGTTTGACACGATTGAAGCGAATGCATCAGTCATGTTCGCAAGAACACCGCTGTAGATATTCGCCATCTCAATAGCCTGCTTATTTTCGGTAATCACATCGTCAAGCAGATCTTCATCGTCCGAATATTGCTTGATGCGCTGCAATGTGGTGAGCTTTTCCATCACAATTTCGTTCGATTTGAGCGAAGTGGTGAAATACACCAAGGTTTTACTCAGCTCCAGCAGCATCACGATTTCACGATTACGCATCGAATGACGCAATTTCAGTTCCAGCTTGTCGCTTTCGCGGTCGATAATGCGCAGGTAGCGCAAATACATTGTGGCGTTGCGATAGAGAATCTGCAGAATAAAGCGCGAACGCATAAACGTGTTAAATCCACGAATCGTGCCCTCCATAAAGGGGTGCAACACTGGAGTATCTTGCATGCATACAGTGATGATGAGATTTTCTGTGACGATAATCGACAACGGAATCGTCTCATACCAGTCGCGCCCGCCACGCTCCTCAACGGTTGGGATGTCAACAATAACCATCGTGTAGCCGTCTTCAACGTCCACACGCGAACGTTCCTCATTATCCAGCGGGGCGCGCAGGTCAGCTAGGTCGACGCCGGTGGATGCAGCCACAGAGGCCAGTTCCGCATCGGTGGGCTCGCTCAAGTACAGCCAAGAGCCGCTTTCAGGTTTATCAATGCGCTCCACTTGACCATTGATAGTGCTGAACATCCTCAACATCGCTTCTCACCTGCCTTCCTAAGCCATCCAGCTATGGATTATACCCACGCCCACATAAACCGGCATGTTTTCGCGTCGGCAACAGATTTCTCCGTTTCTCTATCGCTGCGGAGAAAATGACGGCAGGCACACCCTACAATGATGGGGTGATAGATGCGAAAACTTGGCAATTCGTGCAGGCACACCGCAACGAGAATGTGCGCGAACTGGCTCTGCGCACCAAGCGCGATAACGAAATTGACTTGCCACAAGCACTCGATCAGATCGCCGGATGGCAGACAGCCCGCACGAAACTCCCCCGCTGGGCAGCATGCGGAGACATCGTGTATCCGCCGCGCATCTCGATGGAACAGTGCTCCTCGCAATTCACCGCCGAATACAAAGCCCAAGTTGCCAAGCGGCTGGTCTCGCAAGCCACTGACACATCATTGGTCGATTTGACTGGCGGCTTCGGTGTTGATTGCTCCTATATGGCTTCAGCATTCGAGCACACCACGTACGTCGAGCGCCAGAAGCACCTGTGCGAGTTAGCACAGCACAATATGGCAGCCTTGGGATTGAACCAAGTTGTCATTGTCAATGATGATGCCGAGCATTATTTGGATGTGATGCCTGAAGCGACGCTGATTTTCCTCGATCCTGCTCGCCGAGACAAGCAAGGTCAACGTACGTATGCCATCAGTGACTGCACGCCAAATGTGCTCCACATGCTTGACAAGTTGCTGGCGAAAGCACCGCATGTGATGATCAAGCTCTCCCCCATGCTTGACTGGCATCAAACTGTGACCGATTTCAACGGTCATGTCAGCGAAGTGCATATCGTCTCAGCATCCGACGAATGCAAAGAGCTGCTGCTGGTCATCGGCCGACAGTATTGCACCTCACCTCATATATGGTGCGTGAACGGCGAGCAGATAATGGATTTTGATGTCGACACAGCATTCTCATCGCGTCTACATCAAGACGAGCACAACAATCTTCTACATATCTGCACGCCGTTCAACGAGCGTCCCCCAAGTTATCTGTATGAGCCGAACGCTTCAATAATGAAGGCCGGCTGCTTTGCCCTGCTGGAAGAGCGGTTCGATATCCGTCAAGTCAGCGCGAATAGCCATCTGTTTGTTAGCTGTAAGCCTGTGCCGAATTTCCCTGGTCGCACATTCGTCATCGAAGGCGTCACCACGATGAACAAACAGAGCCTTCGGCAAACTCTCGGCGACTTGACGCAAGCCAATATCACTGTGCGCAACTTCCCTCTATCGGTGAATGCGCTGCGCTCCAAGCTCAAGCTCAAGGACGGCGGCGACACCTGCCTCTTTGCCACCACCGATAGCAGCGGCAATCACCTCATCATCCGCACACGCAAGTGATGTAAACCGCCGTCAGCCTTTGACGATGGTAGTACCCGCGTTCGCGCCGGCACTGAGATCCTGAATCTGAGTGACTTTCAGTACCGGAATAGCTGCCGGCTTCTTGGTGCCTCTTTTCTCAGCAAGCGCGACCTGCTCATCGTAAATCGCATCGTCGGTATGCAAGGTCACGGTGCCATGGAAGCGATACCCCTTCTTCTCTTCAAGATTTGCGAAGGCAATCACCAGCGTTGAACCATCCAAAAGGTTTTGGTACGTCTGGCCGGCGGTGCGCTCGTGATAGGCAATATGGCTATCGTCAAGCACGAACAGGGACATCTTCGGGCCGAGATCAAGCTGTCCGTCTTTGGAAATAGTGCAAACCCACCCAAGATTATCTTCGATAAACTGCTTCATATCAGCATTAAGCGTTGCCATAGCCTATCCTTTCAACGGTATTTCAACTATGCGTTCTCACAACTTCAAGCCTATCTAATTCACACGCTGACTTCATGCTGCGAAGCTGTGATAATACTCACGTTGAGCGATGCCATATGACTAGTGCCGGACTGATGCACTTGGAAATCAAAGCACTGACGGCGACCGCCAAACCGATTGGCACAAATAAGTTGATGGGAGCACTGGCCAGTTCCATCACCAAGCACATGGCCATCAGCGGCGCTTGTTGGGAGGCGGCGAGCAGGGCGCACGCGCCCATCAGCGCATAGACACCGATGGAGTTGGTATGAAAGCCCTGCATCCACAAGATTCCAAGAGCAGCGCCCATCGAGGCACCCAATGCAATGCCGGGTTGCAGCACACCGCCAGACGCGCCGGAACGGATGGTCAGCAATGTCACTGCAGCTTTAAGCACGAACATCAGCAGCAGTAAGCCCATCGCCGACAGCTCGGATTGAGAAGAAAAACTCAGTTGCGCTGCAGCCCTGCCGTTGCCCATAATGCACGGCATCCACACTGACACCACAGCCGTCAACACACCTGCCAGCGGCAGTGTCCACAGAATCGCAACCCCGCTTGACTGGTGAGCTTCAGCCCAAGTTGACCCACGTCTAAACAGCGCACCACACGCGCCGCACGCCAGACCGACCAAAAGCGCAAACATCATGAGGTCAGGAGTGAACTGGCCTGTCACTCGGCCAATGTCATAGAAGGTGTGCGCGCCTTTAACCATTGAAGCAGCCCAAGCAGCCAGCGAAGAACAGGCGAAGGCAAGCCCCACCGTTTCAAGACTGATGTCGACGAGTAAAATTTCCACGGCGAAAAATGTGCCGGCCAGAGGTGCGTTGTAGACGCCAGCCAAACCAGCCGCAGCAGTGATAGCCACCAGCATGCGGGCATCACGCGCATCAAGGCGAACCCAGCGTGCGAAACGCTGGCCGAACAGTGCACCTAATTCGCGTGGGGCCACCTCACGCCCAATGGACATGCCGGTGCCGACGATGAAAATCTGCAGCAGCACATGCACGAGTGTTTGCCACACCGGCATTGTCTCGCCCTCGACGGCCTTCTTAACCGAAGGTACTTTCTTCGTTCGGGTGCGCAACAGCCACCAGATCACCGCTGCAACACTCGCACCTAGAATAAGTGAAATCGCACGCCGCCACACAGGCACCACGAACGGGCCGGGCACACTTACACTTTCCGTATAACCAAGCGCCACATGTTCCACGGCATATAACATCAGCGTGAGCAAACCTGCCGCCACACCAAGACCTAAACCGATCACCACAACCGACACGACCAGCGCTGTGCGTCGGTTCAACAAAGCATGCTGTTGAGACGAGGTGCTCACATCTTTCAATTCCTTGACCATGTGCTATTGCTCCTGATAGACCGCGTATCACTTTATCAATAACGGCACATGTTTTTCGACTTCTTGCTCATAAGCGCGAATATGAGCAGCACAACCAAAACCACGTCAACCTGTTGAACAGCTAAGTGCATTCAGCTAAGTGCATTCAGCTAAGTGTATGATGTGCTATGTCTACGAAAGCGCTGTTGCGTTATTTCTTTACGAGTCGAGAGAGTTAAACGAAGGATTAAGGAGCCACATACTGATGAACATTGTGCGCAAGTTGTATGGCGGATTAAACATGACTTGGCCGAAAACCATTATCTTCGCTATTGCAGCAGGGGTATATACCGGCATTGTCTGCCTAATTCCCGCCTTGCAAGAAACGTCATTCAAAGACATTGCTGTCACCATGGAAATGTGGGTGCTGCTGGCTTTGGTGGTGGTGCTCAATTGCACTAAACCTCTTGAAGCTGTGCTTAAATGTTTCGTCTTCTTTGTCATCAGCCAGCCGCTAGTGTATCTGGTGCAAGTGCCGTTTTCTGGTTTACATTTGCTTAACTACTACTCGAATTGGATCATCCCCACACTGCTAACTATTCCCGCCGCGTTCATCGCATGGCAAATCAAACGCGACAACTGGATTAGCGGTATCTCGCTTGGATTGGGTTGTGCTGTTTTAGCTGTTATGTCCGCTAGCTATGGGACGAGCATGGCGGTGTGGCATTCCTTCCCATATCACCTTCTGACAATACTGGCGTGCTTGGCTGGCGTTGTTCTTCTGCCGTTGTGCCTGCTTTCCAGCATTCGCGATCGCTTAATCTGCTGGGCACTCATGCTGGCGGTGACTGTTCCCTTTAGTGTTACGGAATACCGTAACATCACCACAGTTAACACTTCCAGCGGCACAACAATAGGCAAAGCACTAAGTTGTGTTATCTCCGGCGACACTAATCGCATCATCGACAATCTTGAGATAGACAACGCAACTGAAAGCGTTCTAATCCATGCGTCCGGCTATGGCAGCGTCACCATGATATGCGCCATGACAGATGGCAGCACCGACACCTACCGCGTCACCGTTCAGAAAGACTACCAAGCACAACGGCCTAAAATCGTCTTTACTAAGCAGTGAGACTAAAGTTGGCGTAAGCTTTTCCCGATAAAAACAACGGGTGCATAAAGACGCACATACGACGAGAGGGTCGAAACCTTGGAACAGGGTTTCGACCCTCTCGCATTACTCGTCGCATGCAAGAAGCAAATCAGCAAAGATTTACTCGGCGCTCTTAGACGTCAACTCGTCAGCAACAGCCGCCGCAGCAGAGGCAGCCTGAACGGACTCGTCTTCTTCAGTCTCATCTTCGCCAAGGAAAGCAGAAAGATCAACCGGCTTGCCGTCAGCAGTGAACTCGACGGCGCGCATGCCGGCAAGCAAGCCCTTGGAACGGCCAACCTCTTGCACAGCGGAGCCGAGCTGACCGTTGCGCATAACACCTTGGATGAACGCATTGGGATCCATGCCGTACTGCTGTGCAATAGAAGCCAAGAAGTTGAACACATCGGCTTGCGAAACTTCCACATCCATCTGCTCGGCGAGCACGTCAAGCACGATCTGATCTTTCAGCTCTTTGTCGGCGCGCTCCTCAGCTTCAGCCTTCTGCTCCTTTGTAGCCTTGGCTGGATCGGCGGCGATATTCTTCAGATGCTGTTCGACGGCATCAGCGCGAACACCCTTGGGAAGCGGAATCTCGAGGCCATCCTGCAGCTTAGCGATGAAGGCATCACGAGCTTCGGTGGCTTGGCGACCCCTAGCATCTTCGGCGCAAGCTTTGCGGATATCTTCCTTAAGCTCGTCCAAAGTGTCAAACTCGGAAGCTTCAGAGGCGAAATCGTCGTCAAGTTCCGGCAGATCCTCGGCCTTCACTGAGTTGACCTTCACCTTAATCTGAGCCTTTTTGCCCTCATGCTCGCCAGCTTCCAGCTTGCCTTCAAATGTGGTTTCTTCGCCAGCGGACAGGCCTTCGAGAGCTTCATCCAAGCCGTCCAGCATGGTGCCGGAACCCAGCTCGTAACTCACGCCCTCTTGAGAATCAACGTCTTCGCCGTCAATCTGCGCAATCAAGTCAATGTTCGCAAAATCACCCTTAGCGGCCGGACGATCCACACCCACCAGGGTGCCAAAACGCTGACGCAAGCCTTCAAGACGCTTGTCAACATCCTCATCCTTGACTTCGGGAGCAGCGATGGCAATCTTCATGCCTTCAACTTTGGGCAACTTGATGTCAGGACGACGCTCAACAGTGGCCGTGAACTTAAGCTTCTTCTCGTCTTTGGCAGATTCAGGAATGTCTTCCACATCGAACTCGGGCTGAGCCAACGGGCGAATTTTCTTTTCTTCCAGCGCCTTAGAATACAGCTCGGGAACAGCGTCGTTAATCGCCTCGCCAGCAACAGCACCGAAACCAAAACGCTGATCGATAAGCTTGGCCGGCACATGGCCCTTGCGGAAGCCGGGCACATTCACCTGCTTGGCAATGTTTTTGCGGGCGGCATCCAAATAGGGGTCGAACTCTTCGGGTTCGACGGTAACGGTGAGCTTCACCTTGGTGGGTTCGAGATTACGAACACTAATCTTCACGCTAAACGCTCCTGATAAGTCGTATGTGCATTATCTGCCAGAAGGCAACCCTCATACTATAGCGCGGCTTACGGACGCGGAGATAAGCTTCACCTGCCAGTCGCGCGCACCCTGCTCGACCAAGAACTCCGATATGTCAAGTTCTTTCGGATTATCCAGCCAACACAGGTTTTTTAGTATTTGCGGTTTGATAATGACATCGGCTGGAGTGCCTGTATCTTCGGCGATTTGAGTAATCGCACACCGCACGCGCTTAAGTCGTTCTAAACGGTCAGGATGGCGCGTTTCCCATAGGCGCAACGATTTAGGAGCATGCGCTTCCGTCCCATCAGATTCACGATTAGCAACAGGCATAACAGGCAACTCGCTATCAGGCAATGTCAAAGCCTGTTGAATAACGCTTTTCCACACGGAAGGCTTCACCTCGCGTTGAATGGGCGCATACCGCTCGAACATTTTGTCTTGCAAGCCGCCTGTATGTACTCGCACTCGCTCGTTGAGCGAACGAATAGCACGAAACTCACGTGCGTTAGCTGGTTTTCTCTGTGCTGCTTCAATAATTGAAGCGTCAGCAAGAAGCAGCGTGGGCGCAATATCGTATTGTCGGGCCAGTTCGTCACGTTTTATCCAGAGGGCTCGCGCAACTGCTAACGCACGCCGATCTCCCCTTAACTTGGTGATATGCGAAATTCTCAGCCACGGCGCTGAATGCTTATGATGCAGCGCACCCGAAGTGCCTTCATTAAGAATATGCTCGAATTCTTCTTTAGCCCAACCATCCTTGCCTTTTGCTTTCAAATCAGCCCACAGTTTGCCCTCAAGCTCAATCAGCCACTCAACGTCTAACGCCGCATAGTTGCGCCAGTCACGCGGCAGCGGGCGATACGACCAGTCAGCAGCAGAATGCTCTTTAGCAAGGGTAATGCCCAGATAATGCTCGGTAACAGCAGCCAAACCGAAACGATGCATGCCAAGCAGTCTCGCTGCCATCGCAGTGTCAAACAAGTGTTGCGGTGCCATGCCGATGTCAGCAAAACCTGGCAGGTCCATCATTGCGTCATGAATAATCCATGTTGCACTGCCTACTGCACGATTAAACATCTGCCAATCTGCGCCAGCTTGGCTCAGCGCCACAGGGTCAAGCAAAATAATGCCCGCACCTTCACGCTTGAATTGCACAAGCCAATCCTCATGGCCGTAGCGAAAGCCGGAGGCGCGTTCCGCGTCCGCCGCCAAGGATCCAGTTCCTGCAGCCAGCAAGTCGCACGCCTCACGAAAGCCGTCGATGGTGTCGATAACATTGGGCACTCCCCCGCGCGGCTCCGATTGCAAACGCGGTGCGGTATCACTCACCGTCAAGTTCCTCATCAATGCGCACAGTAGATTTCAAAAACTCAGCCCAAGTTGCCACTAGTTCACCAGCATCAATGTTTGGCTCAAGCGATTCAGGCAATGGTAACGGGGTGAAGGAGACGCGCATTTCGCAACCCGCCGACATGTCTCCCCCTAGCGCACCAAATGAAGTGTTCTGAGTAACAGTAACTGTGCCGCCCACACTGTCGGGGTCCACATCCGTTAAATAGCCGCACATATCATCCCAATACATGGCCGGAGTGAGGCTATCATTTTCACTGGATTCTAAAGGCAGTCGCGCAAAAGCAACGCAACGCCAATGACTATTCCAATCCAAGCGCAGCTGTTTGCTATACAGCAGCATGATCCAGCCGCTAGCCAAATGCGCCGAGGGCTCATCGTGCGAGATGATGCCACCATCATGAGTGCCGGATTCCATTTCCACACCAATGCCGTAATCAGCCAGCGTGGAAGGCACAGGAATCTCCCGATAACGCACCGCGCTTACCTTACGCATAGCACGCACGCCCTCAACTGCTTCCCACACCACATCAGGCACGCCCTCGGGACGAGGCGGCAGCTGTGATTCAGACTGACTTGCGTCTGTGGGCGCTTCATCAGGGAACGTCAAAATTTCGGCCATGCCTCTACCCTACGCGCCTAACACTCATTTGCTAGGCATTAACGCACCCCACCCCGTATCTCCCCTAAACAACCCCTTACAAAAACATCTCCGCTGTTCGCGTGCTTTGCATGTTTGCCTTTACGGGGCACGTAAAGCATGTTACTGAACTATACAATTTTGCTGCACTATTTGTATAGTTCAGCGATAGTGCGGTGGTTGCATGGCAGATAAGACTCGCGAACTTTTCAGCAAATACAACGGGGCACCAAAACGTCCGAGCGTCACGGCGCTGTCCGATGTCTTCCGCGCCGACAAGGCCGTGGAGGGGTGGGTCAAGACCAGCGTCAGCCTCCGCGCTGAAACCAAGACCCGGCTCAAGGCCTTCGCGGTCGAACACGACATGCGGATACAGGAGGTCATCGACGAGGCACTGACCGCATACATGAACTAGGCAACCGGTTTCGGTATTTCGGTAAATCGGTAAATACCGAAATACCGAAATACCGATGTCGGTAAATACCGACGCACCGATTTCGCTATCCTGTTATATCAAGGAGTTGAAAATGAAGAAGATGAACATGAAGAAGATGAACATGAGCAAGAAGACGATCGCGATCATCGCGGCTGTTTGTGTGGTGGTGCTGGTGTTGGCCGGTTTGGGC
>CAVFKU010000058.1:0-10762 GCA_963623245.1 Parabacteroides merdae | reverse complement strand
CTGTAGCCCAGCGCCGAACCGATATTGCGCTGGGTGGTCGAATCTGTCAGGTCTCGCTGCCAACGCGACTCCACCAGCGTGGCGGACAGGGTATCCAGCAGCGAGCAGGACATCTCGAAGTTCGCTTCCGCGTTCTCGAAACGAATCGGGTTGACCTTGTGTGGCATCGTGGACGAGCCGGTGGCACCCTTGACGGGGATCTGTGCGAATACGCCGCGCGAAATGTACATCCACACGTCCACACACAGGTTATGCATGATGCGGTTCGCGTGGGAAATGGTGGAATATAGCTCAGCTTGCCAATCATGGCTTTCAATCTGGGTGGTCAACGGGTTCCACTGCAAGCCCATGCGGTTCTCGACAAACTCGCGCGAAACTGCTACCCAATCAACGTTTGGGCAAGCGGCAACATGCGCGCCGAAGGTGCCAGTGGCGCCGTTGATTTTGCCCAAGTATTCCTGAGCTTCGATGTGCTTGAGCTGGCGGCTTAAGCGATAAACATAGACCGCAAACTCCTTGCCGAGCGTGGTGGGTGTGGCCGGTTGACCGTGCGTGAGTGACAGCAGTGGCTTAGCTTTATATTCTTCAGCCTTATCGGCCAGATGGTCGATAATCTGCTTGAATGCTGGCGTCCACACCTGTTCCATCGCGTTCTTGACGCAACGGGCAATAGACAGGTTGTTAATGTCTTCTGAGGTACAGGCGAAATGCACCAGCGTTTTCAATCGCTCGTTGATGTTCGTCAGTTCGGCAGGGGCTTCGTCAATGCAATCATCGATGTAATATTCCACAGCCTTCACATCGTGATGGGTTGTGGCTTCATGCTCGGCATGCTTGGCAATCCCCTCAGCGTCGAAATGCTCGGGAATAGCACGCAAATACTCTTGTTCAGCCTGAGTAAACGGCTGCACGCCATCGATGATCGGCATATTGCCGTTGCCGTCAAAGCCATTGGCCAGAAGAATCATCCACTCGACCTCTACACGCATGCGCTCGCGGTTGAGCGCCGGTTCGCTTAAATATTCGACCAGCGGTGCGGTGGCATTGTGGTAGCGGCCATCAAGGCAAGTGAGTGCGATTGCGGGAGAAATCTCAGTAAGCTTCATATTTCCAGCCTACTTCCAGCCGTGGAGCGCCCGTTATCTGCCAGCAAACGCGGCACGATGCGGTAGTGTGGTCAATGGTTATGTACAACAAAGCGTTTCATATCGGGTATCCGTATATGTGTAGCAGGAGGAATTTTTAAGATGATCAGAGTGTCGGTGGTGGGCGCCAAAGGTCGCATGGGCTCGCATGTGGTCGAGGCTGTTAACGGCGCAAATGATATGCAGTTGGTGCTCGCGTTGGATGCGGGCGACGATGTGAAGCAGATTTCTGCCGATAACACTGATGTGGCGGTGGAGTTCACCGTGCCGTCCGTAAGCTTAGACAATGTGCTGGCGCTGATTAGTCAAGGCGTGGATGTGGTGGTGGGTACCACCGGCTGGAATGATGAGAAGCTTGCTCAAGTGCGTTCCGCTATTGCACAAGGGCCTCGCCCTGAGAATCAGAAGGTATTTATTGCACCGAACTTCGCCATTTCTGCCGTGTTGGCCGACTATTTCTCCACCAAAGCCGCGAAGTATTTCGAGTCAGTGGAAGTTATTGAGTTGCATCATCCGAACAAGGTGGACGCCCCTTCCGGCACGGCCATGCACACCGCGCAAGGCATCGCCAAGGCGCGTGAACAGGCTGGGCTTGGCGCGGTTCCTGACAATACTGAAACCGATGGCGGTTCGCGCGGGCAGGTGGTCGACGGTATTCATGTGCACGCTGTGCGCTTGCGTGGATTGAACGCCCACGAAGAGGTGCTGTTTGGCAATGCAGGCGAGCAGCTGTCCATTCGGGCCGACAGCTTCGACCGTGGCTCCTTCATGCCAGGGGTGCTGCTTGCGGTGCGCAAACTTACCGATGATGCTCCAGCGGGCTTAAGCGTCGGTCTTGACCGCTTCCTTGACCTGTAAGGTGGGCGTCCGTGGCGACAAGTACCGTAGCAACTATGACATCCAGTGACATGCACCTGCTGAACCATGCTCCCTTCGGGCGCATTCTTCCCGCCATGGTCACTCCGATGACGGATGACGGCAGTGTTGATTTCGAGGCGGCGGCTCGTATTGCTAAACAGCTTGTCGCGGATGGTGCGGACGGCTTGGTAGTCAATGGCACTACTGGCGAATCGCCTGTTACGCACATGGATGAAAAGGTTGAACTGGTTCGCGTTGTTAAAGAGGCTGTGAATGTGCCTGTGATTTCGGGTGCCGGCTCCAATGACACCGCCCACACTGTGCGCATGGTCGAGCAGACGCAAGAAGCTGGTGCCGACGCAGTGCTGGTGGTTATGCCCTATTATTCCCGCCCGAGCCAAAGTGGAGTTGTCGGGCATTATCGTGCTGTTGATGAGAACACTGACAAGCCGATTATTGTTTATGATGTGCCTGCTCGCACAGGATTAAAAGTTACGGTTGAAACTTACGATCGCTTGGCTGAGTTGCATCATGTGGTGGCTGTTAAAGATGCTACTGGCGATCTTGCAGCAGCAGTGGAAAAGCAGCAGCGTACGGGTCTTGCTTGGTATTCGGGCGATGATGGCCTGTTTTTGCCATTCTTGTCTATCGGCGCGGTGGGCATTATCTCCGTAATCGCCCATGCGGCCGCCGGTCCGATGCGTCAATTGGTTGAAGCTTTCGACTGTGGCGATATTCACCAAGCGCAGCACTTGGCGAACCGTCTTGCCCCGCTGGTGCATGCCATGAACGGCGACGGTTATCAGGCCGTGATGGCCAAGGCTGCATTGAACGTGCGCGGACTGCTTGATTGCACCGCCATGCGTCTGCCGAATATTGGGCCAGACGCTGCCCAATTAAATACTGTCAAAACGGGCATGAAAGAGGCCGGATTGCTGTAAAACATGCTCCGGCACGATGATGCTGTTCTTATGGCGCATGAGCGTATAAGTGCATGAGCACATGAGGGCATACAACACCAGAACATGAAGAGGAATAACGTACAGGTTATGGCACAAGACAAGAAGAAGAATACTGCCAAGAACGCACGTCGTCGCGGCAGTGCCAATCATAATACCGCTAATCACAATACTGCTAATCGCCGCGGACCTATAAGCCGTCCTCCTCGACAGGCAGCCGCGTCACAGTCTGCATCGCAACAGGCTTCAAATCCAGCTGCGAATAAGGACGCCGGTTTGATTGCTCCGCCGAAATACCGCAAGGGGTCGTTGCGTATCACCCCGCTTGGTGGTCTTGGTGAAATCGGCCGCAATATGAATGTGGTCGAATACAACGGCCATCTGCTGCTTATCGACTGTGGCGTGCTGTTCCCTGAAGAGGAGCAGCCGGGCGTCGATCTTATTTTGCCGGACTTCAGCTATATCAAGAACCGTCTAGACAAAGTCGAGGCGCTGGTACTTACGCACGGCCACGAAGACCATATTGGCGGTGTGCCCTACCTGCTGAAACTGCGTCCTGATATTCCGCTCATCGGCTCTAAGCTCACGCTTGCCTTCGTGGAAGCCAAGTGCAAGGAACATCGCATTAACCCCACCAAGGTTGAAGTAGCTGGGCGCGACAAGCTCAAAGCAGGTCCGTTCGACATGGAGTTCGTCACTGTCACCCATTCAATTCCCGATGCGTTGGCTGTCTATGTCAAGACGCCAGCCGGTTCGCTGATTGACACTGGTGACATCAAGCTTGACCAGCTGCCGCTTGACCACCGCATTACCGATTTGGTGGAGTTTGGCAAGATTGGCGAAAAGGGTGTGGATCTGCTGATGATGGATTCCACCAACGCCGAAGTGCCGGGCTTCGTCAAGCCAGAAACCACCATTGGGCCAGCGCTTGACCAGGCTTTCGCTCAGGCGGCGCGCAAAATTATTGTTGCGAGCTTCTCCTCGCATGTGCATCGCGTGCAGCAAGTAGTGGACGCTGCGCACAAGTATGGCCGCAAGGTTGTGTTTGTGGGGCGTTCGATGGTGCGCAATATGTCTATTGCAGCCGACTTGGGCTACCTGCATATTCCAGAAGGTACTGTGGTGGATTTGCGGCAGGCCAACGATATTCAGGACGACAAGCTCGTCTACATGTGCACAGGTTCGCAAGGCGAGCCGATGGCTGCGCTCGGGCGCATTGCGGACGGCAATCACCGTGACATTCATATCAACGAGTTTGACACGGTTATTCTTGCCAGCTCCTTGATTCCAGGCAATGAGCATGGGGTATATAAGGTGATTAACAAGCTTGTGCAGCTCGGCGCGAAGGTCGTCAACCGCGACAACGCTGCTGTGCACGTGTCTGGTCACTGCAATGAAGGCGAGCTGCTGTACATGTACAACATCGTCAAGCCCAAGTGTGCCATGCCGATTCACGGCGAGAATCGTCACTTGGTGGCTAACGGTCTGATTGCCGTTAAAACCGGCGTCGATCCACAAAATGTTGTGCTTGCTGAAGATGGCGATGTGGTGGATTTGTATCATGGCAAGGCTGCCGTTGTCGGTTCTGTACCGTGCGGCTATGTGTACGTGGACGGCGATTCTGTTGGTGAGCTAACTGACGAAGAACTGGAGAAGCGCCGCATTCTTGGCACTGAAGGCTTTGTTTCTGCGTTCGTGGTGGTTGACAGCGACAACCGCGAAGTCGTTTCCGGTCCGAAGATTTACCTGAACGCTGTGGCCGAAGATGAAAGTGAATTTGACAAAGTGCGCCATCAAATCGTCGAACAACTGAACGATGCGATGATGCAAGGCACCAAAGACACCCACAAGCTGCAGCAGATTATGCGCCGCACGCTTGGCGGGTGGATTGCCCGTCAACTCAAGCGCAAGCCAATGATTGTGCCCGTGGTGGCCGATATTGCCGTTGATGTTGAACAATGAGCCGTTGTATTGGATGATATGTCATCCGATACGCCAGACGATATAGTCGATATAGCAGAAATAGTAGAAATAGTCGGTAGGATATAACCTGCGTTTGTAACAGGGTATAAGGAGTTGAAAACATGCCCGGATCGAATCTCACTCGCGTGGAAGCCGAAGAGCGCAAAGGCGTGGTCAGTGCGCCCATTCACTATCATGTCGCGCTCGATTTGACTGTAGGCGGTGAAACCTTCGGCAGTGAAACGCGCATTGGCTTTAACGCCGAGGCTGGCGCTTCAACCTTCCTTGACCTTACTGCTGATAAAGTCACAGCAATCGAGCTGAACGGTGTCGCCCTCGACCCATCCAAGGCCTTTGTTGACAACCGCATCTGCTTAAGCGACCTCAAGCAAAAAAACGAAGTTAGTGTTAAGGCGTTGTGTCGATATTCCAACACCGGCGAAGGCCTGCATCGCAGTGTCGATCCTTCTGACGGCAACGTGTATCTGTACAGCCAGTTTGAGGTGCCGGACGCTCGCCGTGTCTACGCCGTGTTCGATCAGCCTGATTTGAAAGCAGTATTTGATTTCCAAGTGCTCGCGCCGAAGTCTTGGATTGTCACGTCCAACATGCCAGTTGCCAACGTTGAAAACGACGCTCGTGAAACACTGAGCGGCACGATGGGCGATAAGCCTAATGAAGGCACCAAACTGTGGACGTTTGAATCTACCCCAGTGATGAGTTCTTACTTGACAGCCATCTGCGCTGGCCCTTACGCGCAATGGCACACCGAATACGCCAACGAGGACGGCCGTATTGTGCCCATGGCCATGTACTGCCGTCAAGCGCTCGCAGCCGCGTTTGAAAAAGATGTCGACTATCTGTTCGACATCACCAAGAAAGGTTTTGCGTTCTTCGCTAAAACGTGGGGCGTGCCCTATCCATACGCCAAATACGATCAGATTTATGTGCCGGAATACAACGCGGGTGCAATGGAAAATATTGGCATGGTCACCTTCCGTGACCAGTACGTATTTGAATCCAAAGTGACCGACGCGATGGCTGAACGGCGTGTAATCACTGTGTTGCATGAACTGGCTCACATGTGGTTTGGCGATTACGTCACCATGAAATGGTGGAATGACCTGTGGCTCAACGAATCCTTCGCTGAATTTACCTCCACACTCGCCACCGCCGAGGCCACCGACTGGCACGACGCTTGGGCTACGTTCACCTCTGGAGAGAAAAGCTGGGCGCTGAAGCAAGATCAAATGCCCACCACGCACCCCATCGTCGCGCCGATTAACGACTTGAACGACACCTACGTGAACTTTGACGGCATTACCTATGCCAAGGGCGCTTCCGTGTTGAAGCAACTGGTGTTTTATGTGGGGCGCGAACGCTTCTTCGAAGGCATTCACAATTATCTGGACAAGCACGCTTACGCCAATGCTACGCTCGCTGATCTGCTGGGCGAATTGGAAGCCACGTCAGGCCGCGATTTGAAGGCGTGGAGTGCCAAGTGGCTTGAGGAATCCGGCATCAACACCATCACGCCGCGCGTGGAAGCTTCGGACGGCACCTTGCGTTCCGTCATATTGGAACAGACCGCTCCCGCCGAGCATCAGGTGTTGCGTCCGCACCGCTTGGCTCTTGGGTTCTATAACGAGGATGCGGGCAGTGGCAAGGTTGTGCGCACCGATCAGATTGAGCTTGATGTGGACGGCGAAAGCACTGCGGTCGAAGGTCTTGTAGGCAAGCCGCGTCCGGCGTTGCTGCTGGTTAACGACGACGATTTGACGTATACCAAGATCCGTTTCGACGCTGAGAGCCAAGCGTTTGCCGAAGCCAATCTCGAACGTTTTGATGACGCGCTTGCCCGCGCGGTGATTTGGCTGGCGTTCTGGGATATGACACGCGACGGCGAATTCCCTGCCATGCGCTTTATTGACATGACGCTGCGTCTGTTGGCGCATGAAACCGAGGCCACCACTTTCCGGTATGCGCTGGCTGCCATGAGCACCACTGCCCATCATTATGTGCCGGTTGCTTCTCAGGACGAGGCGCTTAAGCGCGTGGCCGCTCAATTGTGGCAACTTGCGACGGCAGCTGAAGCTGGGTCGGATAACCAGTTCCAGCTGGTGACAGCTTATTTGGGTTATGGTGAAGAAGGCGACGCCGACTTCGTGCGCAACGCGCGCGGCTTGCTGGATGGCAGTGTGCCGCTTGAAGGTTTGGATATTGACAACAACATGCGTTGGGCGATTATCAAGGCGCTGAGCTCTGTCAACAACATTGACGGGGAGAGCATTGAAGCTGAGCTTGCTAAGCGTGATACCACAGAAAACCGTGAGTTTGCTTTGGGCGCGCGAGCCTCCCTGCCGACCGCTGAAGCCAAGGCATGGGCCTTCGATCAGGCGCTGCATAACGAAGCGTTAACTAATATGCAGCTCGAAGCTGTGGCGCTTGGATTTGCTAACACAGCGCGCCAGGATTTGGCTGAGCCGTATGCGGCGAAGTATTTCGAAGAGGTCGATTGGATTTGGAGCAACAAGACCTATCACATGGCCGAGGCGTTGTTGGTCGGTCTGTACCCAGGGTATGCCGATCCGGCCACGCTGGTTACACTAGGGGAGCAGTGGTTGGACGCCCATGCTGATGCTGACCGCGCGTTGCGCCGCATCATTATTGAAAATGTGGATACTTCCCGCCGTACCCTTGCTGTGCGTCAGTACAACGAAAGCCTGTAAAGCCAGCAGCGAGCTGTATGGGCTGACTACTACTGCATTTTGAGCGTAGCCTAGTCGATAAAACCTGTTCCGCACCCTGCCTATTCATATATGCATAGTCAGAGTGCAGACAGGTCTCGATCGTTAGAAAGTAACGGCGACTTGGGTCTCTGTGGTGCCGTCGGCGGGGGCGGGCACGACATTGCCGTTCAACTTGGTGCCGTTCACCGTGATGGAACGCTCGCCGGTGCGCTTCATCACGATGTGGTGGGTTACACCACGGAACACGCGCGTCACCTTCACATCGGTGAACTCGGCCGGCAGATGCGGCTCGATAGCCAAGCCCTCCAATGTGGGGCGCACGCCCAGCAGATACTGCGACACGTCCACGAACGTCCATGCGGCAGTGCCCGTCAGCCAGGAGTTCTTGCCTTCGCCTGGCACCACGGCTTCGGGGCCGGCCACCATCTGGCAGTAGACATAAGGCTCCACTTTGCGGATGTCGGACTTGTCTTCCAGCCAGGCTGGGCAGTTGCGGCGATAGACAGCGAAGGCCTCGTCATCGTTGCCGGCCACGGCGTTGGCGATGGACACCCACGGGTTGTTGTGGCAGAAGATGCCGCCGTTCTCCTTGTATCCGCGCGGATAGGAGGAAATTTCGCCCAATTCGATGCGATAGGTGGAATAGGCTGGAGCTAAAATGGCTGTGCCCCACTCGCAGGTGAGCTTGTCTTTGACGGACTTCAGCGCCTGTTGCGCCTTGCCGTCGTCCAAGCCGATGCCGGCCATCACACACATGCCCTGCGGCTCGATGTAGATCTGACCCTCGGTGTCGGTGTGTGAACCCACTGGGCGTGAATAGGCATCATAGGCGCGCACGAACCATTCGCCATCCCAGCCGGCGGTTTTCGCAGCCTCGTTGACGGCGGCCACTTCACTCAATACATGGTCGACTTCGCCACACACGTCCGCTTCGCTCATGTTCACGCTCGTGCCGTAGGTCTTCAGAATGTCGGCGTACTGGCCGCCGTAGAGCACGAACATGCCGGCAATGAAGACCGATTCGGCCACGCCCGTGTCGTTGTTCTCCACCGTCTGGAAGCTTTCGCCCGGAGTGTCGGAGAAGCAGTTGAGGTTCAGGCAGTCGTTCCAGTCGGCGCGACCGATCAGTGGCAGACCGTGCGGTCCCTTGTGTGAGATGGTGAAATTCACCGAACGACGCAAGTGCTCCAGCAACGGAGCTTCGGAACCTTCGACGTTGTTGAACGGCACTGGTTCGCTCAGGATGGAGGCGTCACCAGTCTCGGCCAAGTAGGCGTAGGTGCCGGCCACCAGCCACAGCGGGTCATCGTTGAAGCCGCCGCCGATGTCAGCGTTGCCTTGCTTGGTCAGCGGCTGGTACTGATGCCAAGCCGAACCGTCCTCAAGCTGGGTGGATGCGATATCGATGATGCGTTCGCGGGCGCGTTCGGGCACCAGATGCACGAAGCCGAGCAGATCTTGGTTGGAATCGCGGAAGCCCATGCCGCGTCCCATGCCCGACTCCCAATAGGAAGCGGAACGGGACATGTTGAACGTCACCATGCACTGATACTGGTGCCAGATGTTGACCATGCGGTCGAGCTTTTCGTCACCGGAATCCACCGTGTAGGTGGTCAGCAGTTCGTTCCAATAGGCGTTCAACTCGTTGAACGCCGCATCGACCTGCTCGACGGTGGCAAAACGGTTGAACAGCTCGTGCGCCGGCTTCTTGTTGATGATGCCAACCTTGGACGGGTCGTCCGGGGCCTGCCACTTCTGGTCATTCGGCACCTCGATGTAACCCAGCGTGAACACCAGGGACTTGGTTTGGCCCGGCTTCAATTCCAAGCGCACGCGGTTGGCGGCAATCGGGTACCAACCGTGGGCCACGGAATCATGTGCCCTGCCTTGCGAGATGACTTGCGGGGTGTCCCAGCCGTTGAACTGACCCAAGAACTCGTCGCGGCTTGTGTCGAAGCCGATGGTGGGCGCGTTCACTCCGTAGAAGGCGTAATGATTGCGGCGCTCTTTGAACTCGGTCTTGTGATAGAGGATGGTCGCCTCGTCGCCTCGCTCGATTTCGACCTCGCCGGTCGACAGGTTGCGCTGGAAGTTGGAGGAATCGTCCACCGCGTTCCACAGACACCATTCCACCGAGCCGGTGACATCCACGACCGCCGCCTCGCCGGTGGTGTTCGTTACGTCCAGACGGTTGATTTCCGCGTGGGTGTTCAGCGGCACAAAGGCGGTGAGCTTGGATGCGATGCCGCGCTTGGATGACTCGAAGACGGTGTATCCGATGCCCTGACGGCACTTATAATCGTCGAGCGGGGTTTTGGCCGGCAGGAACGTGGGAGACCAGGTCTCGACGGGTTTGGCGTTTGTTTGGTCTGAATCCATCAGGCTTAAGTAGTAGTTGCGGCTGCCGTTGTCGGCGGGAACGCCATTGTAGCGGTAGCGGGTGATGCGGCGCAGCTTGGCGTCCTTATAGAAGGAGTATCCGCCGCCAGTGTTGGAAATCAGCGAAAAGAAGTCCTGGTTGCCTAGATAGTTAATCCACGGCAGGGGAGTTGCCGGGGTTTCGATGACATATTCCTTGGTGGCGTCGTCGAAATGGCCGTAACGCATGGGAATTCCTTTCTCGTGGGCAGTTAGCGACGATAATGCTTTAGCGAGAGTATCGCGCTTATCAGTTGTTTGCTACGTTGCTTTGAGCACTAGCTTAACATGTTATTTATAAACTTATAAATAAGAGCTATGGCCGCGTGTCAGGGCGCATGATGGGGCTTTATATGGGGCGGGGGATATACTTCCCCAAGGCCGCCCTCGTAGCTCAGTAGGTTAGAGCAGCACCCTTATAAGGTGTTTGTCCTGGGTTCAAGTCCCAGCGAGGGCACTGTTGTGGCCCACTGGAGACAGTGGGTTTTCCCTTTGTTTTCTAGGGTTTTGCCATATCTAAACTATTGTAAAATATAAAAATTATGGGCACAATGTGGGCACGGATTGCCCTATCTCATTCGTGTTGAATATTCCAGCGCACGCCCAGGGGTTATTGGGTTATAGGCCAAAATGTGTGTCTGAGTGAGCGTGTTATTCGGTGGTGTTTGGG
>CAVFKU010000057.1:0-10904 GCA_963623245.1 Parabacteroides merdae | reverse complement strand
AAACACCTATTATCATGCGCAATGATGACGAACGTGACGCGCAACACCGCACATCGAAAACCAAATCCTATTGTTCGTGCCGTTGATAGGCGATACGAACAGCGTCCATTGGGCGGTCTTTCAACTCGATGAACCCACAACGAACAAATCCGCTTGATTCAAGCACATGCTGCATGGCCTTGTTGTTGGGATGAGTGTCAGCACGCACATTAGAGTACTGCTGCAACGCCCATTCGAGACATTCACGCGCAGCATGGCTCACCAAACCAGACGAAGCAACGCGGTGAATCGTCACATAGCTGTCGTTGTCAAGCCATGCTCCGTCGATGCTCTGATATGTAGGATCTTCACCAAAGCACACTGCGAATTGAGCCAGAATACGCTCATGACCATCCTTAGTATCGACGAGCAGCATGGTGCGTTGATTAGCGATGTCGTCGCGCACCACTGCCTCACGCGGGAACTCATTGCCCCACTGGGTTGGATTGCCATTGGCGGCCATCAGCTCACGCGCACGCTGGTAATTCGCTTGTATCTGCGCAAAATCGAGCATGGTGGCATGGCGAAAGCGCCGCGTGGATGCTGAGCGTTCATTGCTTGCTGCGCTTGTCACGACATCACCTTCTCGATGTAGCTGGCTGAATAGTTACCGACGGCTAAACCTACCACCGTGGGGGCACAACAAGTATTGATAAGCGACAGCACTACACGCCGTGCGCTATATAAGGAATATAAGGACTGCATGAGAACTATAGAACGGTTACAACCCCAACAACAGCTCGTGAATGCGCGTATCATCGGTGAGTTCTGGGTGGAACGCGGTGGCGAGGATGTTATTTTGACGCAACGCGACCACATGGCCGTTCACCTCGGTTTCTACGTGAGCTTTAGCCCCCACAGACACAACGAATGGCCCGCGAATAAACACTAGCGGAAAATCTTTAATACTCTCACCGAAATCAGCAGTAGCAGCAAAACTGCCAAGTTGGCGCCCATAGGCGTTACGGCGCACCACGGCGTCAAGCGCACCGAAATACACATTGGGGTCGTTGTCAAGACGTGCAGCCAAGAGAATCATGCCAGCGCAGGTGCCGAGCACCGGCTTACCAGCGGCGATATGCGCGGCAATCGGCTCGAACAAGCCGGTGGATCGCAGGAGCTTGCCTTGAGTGGTGGACTCACCACCCGGCAAAATCACACGGTCAACCGATTCATCGAAATCTTCGGCAGCGCGCAACAATTTCCAAGGCGCACCGAGTTTGTCAAGCATGGCCGCATGCTCTGCAAAAGCACCCTGTACGGCGAGAATACCTGTTACGCCATGACGTACAGTCTCAACACCTTCGGAATGCTCCTTGGAAATGTATTGGACACCAACAACCATAGGTCACTCACCGCGTGCAGCCATGATGGTTTCGATTTCGTCCTCGTTAATACCAACCATAGCTTCACCCAAGTTGGCGGACAGCTCGGCCACCAGATTAGCGTCCTGCCAGTTAGCAGTAGCTTTCACAATGGCGGAAGCGCGCTTGGCTGGGTCGCCGGACTTGAATATGCCTGAGCCGACGAACACGCCCTCGGCACCCAGTTCCATCATCAACGCGGCATCGGCTGGGGTGGCCACACCGCCAGCAGCAAAGTTCACCACAGGCAAACGGCCATTGTCATGCACATATTTAGCCAAGTCGTAAGGCACAGCCAACTGCTTGGCTGCCTCATACACCTCGTCGTCACGCAAGGCCTGAAGTTCACGAATCTGCTTGTTCATCGTGCGCATATGGCGCACAGCCTGAATCACATCGCCGGTGCCCGGCTCACCCTTGGTGCGGATCATGGCCGCACCCTCGGCGATACGGCGCAGCGCCTCACCTAAGTTCTTCGCACCGCACACGAACGGCACATCGAACTGATTTTTGTCAATGTGATACACATCGTCCGCTGGCGAAAGCACTTCAGATTCGTCAATATAGTCAATATCAATCGCTTGCAGAATGCGCGCCTCGGCAATATGACCAATGCGCACCTTCGCCATCACTGGAATAGACACAGCCTCCTGAATGCCTCGAATCATAGCCGGATCGCTCATGCGACTGACACCGCCGGCCGCGCGAATATCTGCAGGGATACGCTCCAACGCCATCACCGCGCATGCACCCGCGTCTTCGGCGATATGCGCCTGCTCGGGCGTAGTCACATCCATAATGACGCCACCTTTAAGCATCTGGGCAAGGTTCTTGTTTAGTTCATTACGGTTCTCAGCCACTGGTCTCATCCTCACGATTCTTATGTTGAATACTTACCTGTCCCCATGCTACGGGCACACCACCCCGCGACATGCACCACGACCACATTCTAGTGTGCAACAGCAATAGCGAAACCCTATTACCTGTTCAAACAAGCACGAATACCGATTGCAAATCACCCACAAAAGCACGGTTCTGATTTTGGCGCGACATACAATGCCCCTTGCTTTGCATCAGCGTAGCGTTGAAGGAAATGTGCCTAACAGGCAGTCTGATAGGCAGCCTATTGGGCTGGCCCGATAAGCAGCCTGATAAGCCACACGCGACGAAAGAATATGGAACTTATGCTGACCGAATACACCACGTCCGGCCCCTCTATCAAACTGGCAAGTAACCAGACCATTTATTCTCTGCTCGCCAACCGCATGGCCCGTACTGGCGAAAATACAGTGATTGCCGCAAAGAAGCTCGCTCCTGGCCGTTGGCAGAATGTGACCTTAGGTCAGTTCCACCGTCAGGTTATTGCATCCGCGAAAGGGCTGATTGCACTGGGGATTACCAAAGGCGACGCGGTAACACTGTTCTCTCCCACGCGTATCGAATGGGGCGTGCTTGATTTTGCGATGGCAGCCATCGGTGCCGTCAGCGTGCCGATTTACGAGACTGATTCCGCTTCTCAAGCACAACGCATTCTGAACGACGCATCCGTCAAACTCGCTTTCGCTGACAACCGCGAACGCTACGACCGCCTCGATTCGATCAAAGATCACTGCCCCGAGCTCAAGCAAATTCTGATGATTGATAGCAATGCTTTGGGCGCGCTCGAAGGGCTTGGCGTGGCCGTCTCGGACGAGGAGCTGCAAGAGCGCATCACTTCGGTTGACATCGAAGATTTAGCCACTATTGTGTACACTTCCGGCTCCACCGGCAACCCGAAAGGCGTGGAACTCACCCATCGTAATTTCGTAAGTATCACCCTCTCCGCCAGTCAGGCGCTACATGAGGTGATTCTTGATGACCACCCGCGTTTGCTGCTGTTCCTGCCGC
The DNA here is from genome assembly GCA_963623245.1 of Parabacteroides merdae. GTDB lineage: Bacteria > Actinomycetota > Actinomycetes > Actinomycetales > Bifidobacteriaceae > Bifidobacterium. Next base: position 7,614 of record CAVFKU010000057.1, on the reverse strand, counting down.
TCGCTCATTGTTTCGCGCGATTCATCCAATACGCTTCAATCGCCTCCGATGACGGCGTGCTGGGATATCTGCCCGACACCAAGTCACTGTTACCTGATCTGCGCAGTTTCGAGCCGACGTATTTGCTGGGCGTGCCGCGCGTATTCGAGAAGGTCTATAACGCCGCTTCACGCAAGGCCGGCATGGGTTTCAAAGGTCGCTTGTTCCTCAAGGCTGCTGAAGCTGCGCGCGCTTGGAGCCGCGACGAGCAGACCAGCAAGCAGCATACACTTGCGCAAATTGCAGAGCATGCGAAATATGATGCGCTGGTGTATCGCGCGGTGCGCAGCGCTTTGGGGTCGAAAATTCGGTTCGTGGCGTGTGGTGGCGCCCCGCTGTCGCTTGATTTGGCACATTTCTACAACGGCATCGGCTTGCCAATGATTCAGGGGTATGGCATGACGGAAACCGCAGCCCCGTTCGCAGCCACGCGTGTGAGGGACAATGCGATCGGCACCGTTGGCCAGCCTGCGCCCGGTTCGTCGGTGCGCATCGACGACGCCGGAGAATTGCAAGTCAAGGGGCCAAACGTGTTCCGAGGCTATCACAATCTGCCAGAGCAGACAACCGAGGCCTTCACCAAAGACGGATGGCTCAAAACTGGGGATTTAGCCAGCATCGACGACGCAGGTCGCATCACCATCACAGGACGCAGCAAAGACATCATCATCACTGCTGGCGGCAAGAATGTCTCTCCCATTCCGCTGGAAGAGGAAATTACCAAGTGCCCCATCGTCGAACATGCCGTAGTGGTGGGCGACCAGCGCCCGTTCATCGGCGCACTGGTGACACTTGACCCAGAGGCATTGGCCGTGTGGTTGCCCGCACATGGCCTGCCTGCTAACACTCCGCTGCAGCAGCTGATGACGAATGAGGATGTGCTGCTGGAAATCCAAGCTTATGTCGACAAAGCCAACACCACCGTGTCCCGAGCTGAATCGGTGCGCAAATTCGCGGTGCTGCCCGAACAGTTCACACAGGACAACGCATGTTTGACCCCTTCCCTGAAGGTGGTGCGCCCTGCTGTCAACCGTGTCTTCGCGGACGAGATCAACCGCAAAATTTACAGTAGCAAGCACTAAACCTTGTAAACTCACTGCGCACAGCCCAAGATTACTGGGCTGTGCGTCATTGCACTTAGCTAGAGTGAAACGCATGGCTATTTTCCCACCGCAACCACAACAGCGCTCGCAATCTCATCTGATTAACGAACCAATGATTCCGCCGGCACCAAAAAATATGTTGGCAACCGAGGATGTCAAGCAAGCTGTAGCACTGGCCGAGCGTATTCGCGCACGTTTCACCCAAACGCTTGTCGGGCAGGAGCATTTGCGTGAAGCGTTGATTCTCACGTTGGTAGCCGGCGGCCATATCCTCATTGAATCCGTGCCAGGTCTAGCCAAAACCACTGCCGCACAGACGCTGGCTACTTCAGTATCAGGCACGTTCAAGCGCGTGCAATGCACGCCTGACTTAATGCCGTCCGATTTGGTGGGCACACAGGTGTTCGATTTCGCCACACAGAAGTTCGCCACGCGGCTCGGCCCCATCCACGCCAACTTCGTGCTGCTTGACGAGATTAACCGATCCAATGCGAAAACACAGTCGGCCATGCTTGAGGCGATGGCCGAAGGAGCCACCACCATTGGCGGCGAGCGCATTGCGTTACCCAAGCCATTCATGGTAATCGCCACGCAGAACCCCATCGAAGAAGAGGGCACATTCACGCTGCCCGAAGCCCAGATGGATCGTTTCATGATGAAGGCCGTGATGACCTATCCGAGCGCCGACGAAGAGAAGCGCATGTTGGCGCTGCTTGCCGGCCGCGGCTCTGATGTGTTCGACCCAACTCAGCTGAACGAGGGACGCATTTCGATTCGTGATGTGGAATTCTTGCGCGCTGCCGCCAAGCGCGTGCATATATCCGAGGCGATTATGCGTTATGCGGTGGATCTTGCGGCCACGTCTCGCGGTGCAGGCTCACACCCCGTGCAAGACTTAGGATCTCTGGTGCGTTTGGGTGCTTCCCCTCGCGCTTCGATTGCACTGGTACGCATCGGTCAGGCGAATGCGTTACTCAAGGGCCGTGATTATGTCGTTCCCGAAGACATGAAGACTGTGGCTGGCGATGTGCTACGTCATCGCTTAGTGCTCACATTCGAAGCGATGGCCGATGGCGTCACCGCCGATCAAGTGATTGACCGCATTGTCAAGGCGGTTCCCGTTCCATGATCGACGATCCGATCAAAGCCAAGATCGAAGCGCTGGGCAGCCGTCTGAGCCTTCCGACTGTAGCTAAGGCGTTGGGGGTGATTGAGGGTGAACATGCGTCACGCCGTGCCGGTGGATCTGACGAGCTGATGGACGTAAGCGCCTACGAGGCCGGTGACGACGCACGTCTTATTGAATGGAAAACCAGCGCCCGCTATGGCCGCCCGATGGTGGTGCGCCGCGAGCGTTTAGCGACTTCGCGCGTATGGCTGTTGCTTGATGTGGGCTGTGAGATGACCGGCTCATGCGCGTCTGGAGAGCGGGCATGGCAGGTGGCCGCGAACGCGCTGCGTATGTTCGCAGTATTGTCATTGCGTCGTTCTGACACGATTTCCCTGGTATTAGGCAATGAAGCAAGCATTACGCGCATGCCGTTTAATGGCGGGTTTGGTCAGTTCGGACGTGCCCTAGACAGAGCATTGAACCGCAATTGGGAACATGGTCGCAATATTGACGCTTTGCTTGATTATGCTCGGCGGATCAAAGATCGTGAAGCACTTATCGTGCTCGCTACCGATGAACGAGCACTAAACAAAACACATCTACAGCAGATTCGTTGTATTGCACGCACACATCCGATGGTGCTCATCAACGTAGCAACCCTCAATCCTTTTAACGCATGTCGCTCACGTGCGGTATTTGACGGCTCTAGTTCGCGGCGGCTACCAGCGTTCTTTGCAGACAAACGTGCTGCTGACGAGGTTGCCACACATCGCGCCTATATGGCAGCGGCCTTAGATCATGAACTGCTACGAGCGGGAAGTCATATGATTCATGCTGATTCGTCCGAAGCGGCGTTCGATGCGTTCGTGCAATTGGTGTCATTAACTGAAGCAAGCCGAAATCTGGTGCGTCCAGCTTCCGCATCGGCAGCACTTGCCACACCGCCCACGCCACCACAACCAGCCCAAGCAGGTGTGGCATGACAGTAACAGCAACCACACAGCTGGCCGTAACAACAAGCGATTTGAAGCCTGTTGCACAGCTCAACATCACTACCGCCTTAACCATTGCGCTAACCGCCTGCCTGTTGGTCACACTGGCGCTGATTGCATGCGCAGTCATACTCTCTCGCCCTCGCCCCAGCAAGGCTCAGCCGCATGCAGCTCATGTACACAATGAAGACAAGGCAAAATGGCATCGTCGCATTGACGACGTGCTCTTGCGACATCAGGCCGACAAATTGAGCAGCGAACAAGCTTTCGCTGAGCTGGCTGCTATTTGTCGCAATTTCGCCTCCGTAAATATCGGGCAGGATATGAGCGCGCACACACTCACTGACCTTCGCATGGAACCGAGAAACCCTTCGACGCGCGGTGGACTGGACTTATTGCGTGTCACTATCGAAGCCCTGTATCCGCCTGAGTTTGCCGCTCGCACGATGAATACGAATCAAACGAGCGTCGAGGATGCGGCCGGCTGGGTGTCCTCTCTGGTGGAAAGGTGGGGACGCTGATGCAATTGAACTGGCAATGGCCATGGGCGGCTCTGTGTGGCATGTTGGGCGCGCTGGCAATCATCATATTGATACTTGCGCTGTCCAACAGACGTAAACCCGACAATGCGCTGCTCGTATTTTCATTAGATGACGATCTTGGCTCTGAATACGCCTCTCAACTGTTCCATCGCTGGCGTTGGATGAACCGACTTGCAGCAGCACTCGTCGTGGCAGCACTCATGTTGACTGTCGCGCTGATGGCACGCCCCGCCACAGTGGATCAAAGCGAGGAATATTCCACAAGCCGTGACATCATATTATGTCTTGATGTTTCCGGCTCTACTCTGCCGTATGACCGTCAGGTGATCGACACATATTTAAGCTTGGTGTCCCACTTCCAAGGCGAGCGTATCGGCATGAGCATTTTCAATTCCACTTCGCGCACCATATTTCCACTAACCGATGATTATGAACTGGTGTCCAAGCAGCTTAACGAGGCAAGCCGCACACTGACCGGCGTTGAATCGCAGGACAGCATTGACGACATGAGTGACGAGGATTATCAACGTATCTCTGACTGGCTGGAAGGCACACAGAACCGCAAAGATACCACTTCACTTATTGGTGACGGTGTGGTGTCTTGCGCAGCGATGCTGCCCGGTTTTACCTACGGTTCCACAAACGAAACGAACGGGCATCGCACTCGGGCGGCGTCCATCGTGCTTGCCACCGACAATGTGGTGTCAGGAGAGCCCACCTACACGCTTGAACAGGCACTTGAGTTAACAAGCGCTGCCGGCATCACTGTGGACGGCCTGTTCTCGGGTCCAAGGGTAAGCGAAAGCGAAGAAACCACCACAAATATGCGCGAACTTATTGAAGCACATCAAGGTGTGTTCCTCACCCAGTCAGACGGCAGCACTGTTAGCGAGCTCGTACGCAACATCAACAAACGGCGAGACAAGGAAAGCCGTCAAGCCTCGCGGGCTGCAATGGTAGACGATCCCACCTGGTGGGTTCCAGCTTTGGCATTGATTGTGGCGGTTTGGCTGGTGTTGACTTGGAGGTTGAAGCGATGAGTTCATTCACCTTCTCCCCTTCTCTGGGATGGCCGGTCGGAGGTGCGATTGGCATTGTCATGCTGCTGCTTGCTGTGGTGTCGCTAATTCGCCATGTGCAAGGCAACGGCGGCGATGAAACCTTAATGTCATGTGTTCGGCGTGCACTGATTTGTCTAGCGGTCGGCGCGATGGCATTAACACCCAGTGTGACGTCGACAACAACGAGCCGCGCGGTGAACAATACCGATGTGGTGGTGGCCGTGGATGTCACCGGCTCAATGGCTGTTTGCGATGCACAATATGGCACTTCGGAAACCATTACCAGACTGCAAGCAGCCAAGCTAGCAGTGCAGGATTTGACAGATGCTTACGCCGATTCAAGCTTTGCAGCCTTGCGTTTCGGTGCTTCTGGCACGTTGGATGTGCCGCTGACGCCAGACAGCGCGGCTATCAACAATTGGGCGAGTACTCTGGCGCCTGAAGCGACGAGTGTGTCGTCTGGCTCGTCCTTGGACGCACCACTCGACCAGCTGGTGACCACGCTCAAGTCCATTCGAGAAGCACACGCCAATCATGCCATTGTGTTGTATCTGATTACTGATGGCGAGCAGACATCGTTGACAACACGCCGCTCCTTCTCCACCTTGCGAAGTTATGTAAATGATGCATTCGCCGTAGGTGTCGGTTCTACCAAAGGCGGCAAGATTCCGCTGATTGAGGATGGTGTTTCCGGCAATGACGAGACACACGAAGAGCGGTGGGTCATTGATCCTGACACTGGACAGCCTGGCATTTCCGCAATGGATAAGAACAATATCAAGGATATTGCCGACGAGACTGGCGGCACGGCGCTGTTTGTTTCACAAGATGACACGCTGGCGAACGGGCGTTCCGCACAAGCGTCGAGCAAGTGGCGGGTGACTTCCACCACCAAACAGCGTACCCGTTTAACCCCCGTGATTTGGCCACTGGCTATCGCGGTGGCAGGCTTGCTTGCTTGGGAGATTGGTGCATGGCTCGCGTTGTCTAGGAGGCTGCTATGAGCACTACGATTACTTCTCCGAGCGCTAGGAACGCCAAGCATATTGAAAATACTCACAGCGATGGTGAAACACCTCGCGCATCACTTGCTGTGCGGATCACTCTGGTGGCGCTGGCTGTGCTGTCGTTAGGCGTGGCTGGAGTGGTAAGCGTGAATCTGATTGCCGTCACACAGTTCAATCAGGCGACGGCGTCATTAAACTCAAATCTCACTAACGCGAGCAAAACCGCCACCGATCTTGATACACTAAGCGCCGCTCAACAGCAAACAGACGCGCAATTCCAAGATGCTGGATCACTCAGTTTTTTATTACTGCCTCAACTAAAGCAAGCCATCGAAACGAACACACAAGTCTCTCGTCAGCTTTCACAGCGAACTCAACAGCAAATAGCCAAACAGAAAGCGCTTGTGCAAGATAGCGAGCAACAAGCAGATTCCGAGAGCACAGCGAGTTCCGACACCAAGAATAGCGCGGGTTTAAGCGACGAGCAGAAAAAGCAAGTTGAAGAACTGCTCAAAGCGAATCAGCAATCCACCCCGTCTAATTCAAGCGAACAGAATGAGGAAGATACTGGCAGCGCTGAGAACACTCAGACTGCTAAGCCGTGGTGAGACGCGGGACGCATGTGATGGAGCATAACGAAGTTTGCAATGAGGCTTGCAGTAAAGTTTGTGGTGAAGTTGTGATGAACACGGAAGGCTTCGACCACATACCTCGTTCCAGCTAGACAAACCCTACGCGCCCTTCATTCAATAAAAGGTATGAACATCGCATCACCATTGCACTCACGAACTCATATACGGCTTTTCGTAGCGCAAAACACCTTAAGTGCGGGATTTTCACCCGCATTCAGCTCCGTCAATAACACCGGAGGCTACAGGGCTTGCCCATGCCACAGCGTCGTGGAAAACAACCGCGACGCCATCACCGCGCTGGCACGCAGCGACAAGGGTCTGAACAACACCGTGCGTGCATCTCTAGCTCAAGCGCAGCAGATCGACTGGAGCGGCAACGCAGCAGACATGTATCGCAAGAGCTTGCAGACCTTCGCAGCAGTGATGGATGCCCACGACTGCGACGCAACAACCGCCGCACGACTGGCACAAGGAAGCACATCATGAGCTGGCAAGTGAGCGCGCACATCTACGGCGGCAAGCAGTCCTCTCCCGCCACGCAAGAGGAATACCGCGCCGCTGTCAACACACTCAACGACATCGGGAACGATTTGCTAGCACGCGCCAACTTGTGGAGACAGACTGGCATCAACTTGGCGCAGAGCCGCTGGAGTGTGCCACTATGCCCCAAATTGCAGCTTGGGACCCCTGATGCAATGAACGGCGAACATGTCACACTCCCCTACAGCCAGCTGATTGCCACGTGCAACGACAGGGCGGCGTCGTGCGAAAGCGTAGGCAATCAGATTCGCAACTTATCTGATCTGCTCGTTCGCGCACATAGCTTGTACAGCGAAGCGGAATTGCGCGCCCGCAGAATATTCAACGAGATAGCGCAAGCCGGCACACAATTCAGCCCCAGCTGGGCAACGCTGTTCATGGGGTCGCTGGCCGTGGGCGGTCTGATTGGCAGCTGGATGACGGAAGGCAAGATAAATCCAGCCGCCGCCTCACGAGCGACAGCACCGTTTCAGGAAGGGTATATGTCGGGCATCGGATCGCTGCTGTCGGGGTTGCCGCTTGGGCTAGGCGCGTTGCGCACCGACGAGGTGAACACGGCGGCAGGCAAAATCAGCGGGGGGTCAGGC
>CAVFKU010000056.1:0-11181 GCA_963623245.1 Parabacteroides merdae | reverse complement strand
GTCCTATCTGCATGAAAGCCCCATCAACCGCAAGTGGCACCACAACGAAATCACATTCTCGATGGTCTACGCCTATTCCGAACGTTATGTGTTGCCCTTAAGCCACGACGAGGTCGTATACGGCAAGGGTTCACTGTTCGGCAAGATGCCGGGCGACGATTGGCAGAAATACGCCGGTGTGCGCGCCCTGTTCGCCTATCAATGGGCACACCCAGGCAAGAATCTGACCTTCATGGGCAATGAGTTCGCACAGTGGGGCGAATGGGATCATGATGCCTCCATCGATTGGGATTGCCTTAATTGGCAGGAGCATCAGGGCGTACAAAAACTCGTCGCGGATCTCAACAAGTTGTACAAAGCTACCCCAGCCATCTGGAGTCAAGATTTCACCCCTGATGGATTCCAGTGGCTCACCAGCGACGACGCCGATCACAACACGCTGAGCTTCCTGCGTGTCGGATCTCAAGGAGAGCAATGCGTGGTGGTGGTGAACTTCTCCGGTGAAGCTTGGCAAGATTATCAAGTACCGTTGCCGCAAGGCGGGCGTTGGGCGGAAGTATTGACCACCGACGACCTGAAATACGGTGGCTCAGGCATCAGCAATGGAACCTTCGAAGCAAACGCCGGTGAATATCATTCGCGCCCCGCCAGCGCGAAAATCACAATTCCTGCGCTTGCTGCTGTATTCTTGAAGCGGCAAGACTGAAGTTTTTTGTGCTGAAAGGCGACCATTCAGATGCTTAATTCAACTGCACGGCAGCAACCAACGTCCCGCACGGTACTTGTCGTCGAAGATGAACCAACGTTGGCTACAGCTATTGCTCAGCGCATCACAGCTGAAGGATGGACAGCTCGCGTCGCATCAGATGGCGCTAGTGCTGTCGAAGCTGCGGCACAACTCAAACCTGATTTGGTCATCATGGACATCATGCTGCCGGTAATGGATGGATTGGAAGCCACCAAGCGCATCGTAAGCGCACGCCCTGTGCCAGTGCTTATCCTCACCGCGCGCGACGATGAGGCAGATAAGGTGATTGGCTTGGGAGCCGGTGCTGACGACTATATGACCAAGCCATTCTCCATGCGTGAGCTGATTGCCCGTTGCAAGGCGCTGCTGCGCCGCGTCGACCGCGCCAAGGTAATCGCCAAGAACGCAGAGAACGAGAAAGTGCTCAACTTCGGGGCTTTGATTATCGACCCTGCACAGCGCACCGTAACGCTTGACAGCAAGTCCGTACACCTGACCCCCACCGAGTTCGATTTGCTGGCCACGCTGGCTCGCAAGCCCAAGTCAGTGCTCACGCGCGAAAAGCTGCTTGAAGAAGTGTGGGATTGGGTGGACGCCTCCGGCACCAGAACTGTCGATAGCCATGTCAAGGCATTGCGTCACAAGCTGGGTTCCGACATGATTCGCACAGTGCATGGCGTTGGCTATGCGTTTGAGCCTCCTGTCAGCGAATAAACAAAAGCCGAGCCGATAATGGGCAATACACACTATCGCTCTCAGAGCTTGCGTCGACTAAGCACACGCCCTGTTATTGTGTTCAATTCACTCAAAATAGAGCTCAGCACGCTCATCGCTATTGCCACAGCCATCGCTTTCGCCATGTGCTGGTTCCTGCTCAAATTCGGTTGGAGTGGCTGGATTGCCATGCCGATTACGCTGGTGGTGGCACTGGGTATTACATCCACCTTTTCTCGCGGGTTAACAGCGCGCCTGCGTCAATTGCGCGATGCTGCCGAAGCTATGGCCGAAGGTGATTACACCGTCCGCGTGCCGCTTGACGACGCCAGTCACGACGAGGTTGGGCAGTTGGCTCGCTCGTTTAACGAAATGGCCGCTGAACTGCAACACGCCGACCGTATGCGCCGCGATATGGTGGCAAATGTCAGCCATGAACTACGCACCCCTGTTTCTGCCTTGCAAGCACAGGTAGAAAATATGGCCGACGGCGTCACCGAACCCACGCCGGCAAATCTTGAAGGCATTCTGAACCAAACCCAGCGATTAAGTGATTTGATTGCATTCCTGCTTGATTTAAGCCGTATGGAGGCAGGAGCTGCCAGCCTAGACATCGAGCGTTTCAATTTTGCTGAGTTTCTTGACGACACTGTTGAACCACTGGAGCTTGCTGACGGCGGCCACGCGCATGACATTCAAATTCATGTGCCGAATACCATCATGATGGAAGGCGATCAGGATCGCTTGCGCCAATTGTTTACCAACGTTATCGGCAATGCGCTCAAGCATTCGCCAGACGGCAGCAGCGTGCTGGTGGAAACGCGCGAAGATGAGAATCATGGCACAGTGGTCACCAATGTAATCAATTTCGGCTCTCAAATTTCCCCCGAAGAACGTTCCGACATTTTCCGCCGTTTCGTTAAAGGCAAAACTGGCCCAGGAACCGAATCAGGTGGCACTGGCTTGGGATTGTCTATTGCGCGATGGGCAGCGCAACTGCATGATGGCACGGTGAAGGTTGTTGACGACTCGCGCGGCGTGAATTTTGAGATTACGCTGCCGAAATATCACATCAAGCCGTAGCGCCGCTCTCATTCGATGTAACGGCGAGCGCCAGCCCTGCCACCACCACTCCCCCAGCTTGGTGAACCGCTTGAGTACATCGGCGCATTGTTGTGCCGGTGGTCACGATGTCGTCCACCAGCAGGATGTATTTGCCTTGTATTTTCCGACGGCTTCCCCGTATGCTGCGTTCAGTGAGACGTGCAGCACGTTCACCAGCAGTGCTTGTCTGTACTGATTTTTTAAACACTCGAGAGATACTCAAGGCATTCGATGCACGGGCGTCAATACCGCGTTGCACTAAAATACGTTCCAATCCTTTGGCTATCGGCCACAAATGGCGTCGGCCTCGTTTTCTCATTGAAAAAGTCGACGAGGGAACGGGAATAATCAGTAGTTGCGCATTGAGTTTATGGAAGACAGGTATCAGTCGCGCTTGATCAATCAGGTTGTCATAGGCGTCAAGAAACGTCTGATTGCATTCTTCATCGCCGTGATCTTTCCAGTTGAGCATTGCACGGCGCAAACCGCCTTGGTAGATACCGCACGCAAACGTCGCACCGAGCAGGGAATCAAGCAAGGAGCGCGTGTGGTATTCGCGCAACTTGTCGATGCAATCGGCACACAGCACCTCGTCTGGCTTATCACAGCTCGCACAGCCACGCGGCAATACCAGCTCCAGTATCGCGCGCCATACGTTTGAACGATTCGTCACTATGATCACTCCTCTTAGTGGTAGGTATCAGGTGCCGATGCGCTTAAGTATTTCGTCAAGAAAGAGCAGTGTATCGTTCGGATTGGATACAGCAACACCTTTTGCCCCTGCTTGAACTGCTGGGTAATCGTTACCTTCTGGTGTCATGCGATCACCCACAAACGCCATGCTGAAGGCATCAATGCCTATTGCACGCGACAGCTCACGAATAGCAAAGCCTTTGTCGATACCGCGCTGGGACACGTCTACGCTGGTGTATCCACCTGCTCGCACCTGCAAATCGGGCACATCGGAGCTAACGGCTTCAACAAGTTTGCTCCTGAGTGTGCCGTTCTGGTCGAAAGACTGTTTTGCTTGCAGGGGCGCGGCCTGCCCTAATACCGAGAAGGTGATTTGCGATCCGCGATCCTCGATGCGTTCGCCCCAAACTTCTTCATGCCACAAACCTTGTTCTCGGGCATGCTTCTCAAGGCTAATCACCGCACGGCGGCGCTGGTCGTCGTTCAGCTCGTGACTGAACACGCAATGCCACTGTTCATGCAACCAGCGATAGTAGCGGGTGCCGCTGGTGGGCATGAGGTGTAAATGCTCACGATTTGCTTGTGGCTCCAACATGTCGATAACTTGGCTGGTTACCAGCTCCCAGCGGCCGCCAGTAATAACAGCTACATTGATATGACGGGTTAGTGCGCTGAATCGTTGCGCCATATCGGGAATCATCGGTCGTTTGGAGCTGGCAAGTGTGTTGTCTAAATCGAAGCCGATCAGGCGTGTATTAGCGACGAGTGCATCCCAATCCCATTGGTTCCATGCAAGGATCATTGACGCCCCCTGTACAAACGATGACAATACGTATTTATCCTAACCTACAGGGCACCGATATGGCTTACAGTGGAGATATGCCTGAAGCTCCATGGAACACGCGCGTGTATCGCAATCGTCACGGTCGAGGGGTAAGAACCCCAATGTTCGGTATGCGTCTGCCGCGATACCGAACATCCACTGGCATATTCGACGACTTGCTTGCCGCTCATATCAGAAGATTGAACGAAGCGTGGCCGAAACTGATACAACCACTGCAGTTCGCCGTGGAGGACGTGCCGCCTTCTGACCCGACTCCTTGGGAGCATGAGCCGAATGTGTGCTCGAGGCTGTTTACAGCTGGGCATGGTGTGCCAAGTCGCATTGTGCTGTATCGTCTACCATTGCAATCTCGTGCTCGAGGACGCGAGGAATTGCAATGGGCTATCCGCGACGAACTGGTGACACGCATCGCGCAACTCTATGGACGTCGACCTGAGGAAATCGATCCGGATTATCGGTGGTAAAACACTATTTAGTGAACCAGTGCGAAATCTGGGCTCGCGTGCACTGTTTCTTCGCTTGCAATAAGCGCGGTCGGTGCAATCATAGACAATCCTGCCACGCCTTCACTAAGATCAGCGCTGGTTAAGCGCACTGCCCACGCCACATTGTTGTTGTCATCGTCAACAAGCGCTGCCAACCCTTCGCCGGTGACAGTAACGGCACTGTTGGCTCGCAGTGTGACGCTCTGCTTGGACTTGGTTTCACCGTTGTCGCTGATAAACGTGATATTAGCTTCAGTTCGCTTATTGGCAGTATTCGCCAGCATCAATGTGGAAGTGACGCCTTGGGGAAGAACAGCGGCCGAAGATTCTTCTGGGGTTACTGCCGACAGCAGCGCGAAATCTTCCTGCCCATCATTGCCTGAGCGCACGGCTTTGACACTAGCGGCAAGTTCCGCACTGCTGGACGCCAACACCGCGTGCACATTAGCGGGAACAGTTCCAAGGTCAAGCACAGTGACGCGCCGCCCTTTTATCTGATACGTGTCGATTACATCCAAGCCATCTTCCGTAACCCACGAAAGTGACACGGTTGATTGATGCTCGCCGTACAGGTACACAGCAACATGATCCCCCTCAGACAGCGAGGGAATAAGGTTCGAGGTGGCCGCAACACCTAAAGGCATGGCAAAATCTGAACCTTTGGGAGTTAGGCCGTCCATCACGACGGTGCGCACCACTGCACCAACCGACACTGAGGAGCTGTTCACAGTGACATACAGCCCGTCTTGTCCGCTGGCTGCGGCAGAAAGATTCATTATGGTTTCACCATTGGCAGGCACCATCACCGTGCCAGAGGTAGACAAATTCATTGCGCCAGAAGTGCTCGTGCCGTACATTCTTACCGAAACGCTCGCCGCTTTAGACGAGGGGTTAGCAAGCACGAGTTGTTGGCTGGTTCCTGTATGAGTATCTGACACGAGGAACGAGTGAGTGATTGACGGCGCCGCGCAAGTAGCTGCAGAAATGCCGCGCAAATCACCGCTGGAAGCGCGCGACGCCACGGCACCAACCTGACCGGAACCAACACCTGCTTCCAATAAACTGGCGTTCAGCAGGCGGGACACACCACCCTGATCTACATAAGTCAATGCGGTGCGATTAGTCACCGACGTTGACGCCGTCAACTGCTCGCCTATGTCGCTGCCGTCAAACGATATGACGGATGCGCTATATGCCGAACCAAACGCAGCAAAGCCGGAAGACGTGGATATATCGCCTTCAGAAGCACGATAATCACTGTCGCCCCAATCTGTGGTGTCTGGCAGGCTCATGCGTGCTGGGCAATAGGATTGCAAACGCTGTTGAACGATGTGATATGCGGTAGCATCACTGCCTGAAGCGGTATCTACCAGCCACTGCGGTATCGAAACAATGCCAAGCAATACCAAAGCTGCAACAAGCGCAACACTGGTGATCGCGGCAACAATCGCACGCATCACACGGACGGAGGTTGTGTTCATGATTGCACCTCCTGCCTTAGTCTGCGAGGAATAGCGACGAGTACATACAACAAGCACACCGCAGCAAGCGCGACCAGCCACACCACGCGCCACGCGCTCGATTGCGCTGCACGCTGACGTTCAGTGTTGAGGCTCACGTCGCTATTTTGCGCAGCATTGAGACGATAGTACGTGCCTGTTGTATTAGTGACAATAGATTGCGCGCCATCGCAAGCGGCAACATTCGTCAACAGCTGGTCATCAAAACTGCCTTGGATGACGAAAATTCCAATGAATCCAAGCTGCACTAGCGAAGTGATCGCCTCGCCATCCGCGTTTGACAGCAGACGGGCAGCAAGCTGCCCAAGGTTTTGCTCAATATCATCCTGTTGGCCTGACACCACAGCCGCCCTCCAAGCAGGAGAACTATCAATAAGTTCGCTCACCGAGGTTCGCATAACAGCATATGAAACGTTCGTATGCGAATCCGCACGCAACGCAAGTACGCGCTGGTCAGGATTGTTGCTCAAGGCATCCATTGCCACCATCGGCAATCCCCCATTGCCCACAGCAACACTTCCTTCGCGCTGGATGCCGTAGCCCGAACAGCACACCATACCTGCCGCCAAAATAAACGCCAATAGTATGCGACCAACCCTAGCTGAGTATTGCGCCACGGTTGTTTTCTCGTCTGAGGGGACGCGACGTACAGCGCCTCCAGCTACAAGGCAAACGCATGACATGCCTCCCAGCAAAGCCAACACCAAGCCAGGCAACACCGATCCGGCAAGAGCGCCGTCGCTATCGGGGGCAATGGCCACACGAGCTGAAACAAGGCTTAATATCACGCCAGAAAGCAACACCACCCACATCATGCGTGAGACACGCAATGCGAACGGCACCACCAAAGCCAACACAGCCAAGGCCAACACCACGGCAAGCACAATCTTGCAACCCAAGGTCAATATGCCGGACGACGTGCCGAACGCAAAGGCACGGTTGAACACATCATCAAGGTTAAGTGAGGACGGCGAGCCATTAACCTCAAACAGCGGCGTGGTCATATCGCCAAACAATTGCCGCCACTGCCCTTGCTGGGCGAAGCGCAAAGCGTTGACCAGCGTAGGTGCGCATGTCAAAGCGGCTGGAACTGGCATGAGCAGCAGCATGGCCCGATGATGAGGCACGAACAACAGAAAAATCAAGAAAACTAACACCAGTGGCAACAGCAGCTGTGGCTCTGCAGCAACGACAGGAACAAAACACAGGGAAGCTGCGGCGGAAGCCTGCACACTGGCTCGAGGGCGAATTGGATCTTCAGCGTGATACAGCCCCACTGCACGGAAGGTGAATGCAAACGCCGCGGGCAAAAACATCATCACCGTCAACATCGGCAGATTCGCTGTGGCATACAGCCCTAATGCAAAACCAAACGCACACCACAGCAAACCAGTGATGACGCGCACCACATCAGAACGAGTGAAAATCCCAGCCAACGCCCAAAATGCGAGAGCGCTTATTGGAGCAGCCGCAAAGAACACCAGACCAGAAGCTGCTGATACATGCCCACCCGTGAACAGCGACGCCACTAGCAACACCCACAACCAAGGAGCAGGCGCGACGGAAACTCCAGCGCCAACACCCCACGCCCATTGCGTGCTGGCTGCCTGCGCTAACTGTGTAAAACTAGCATCACTGGCAAGCCACTGTGCGGAGTAGAGTGTACCGCCTTCCCATAGCGCTCGAAGCTGCGGCCAATACCAAGCTGCCACCGCCGCAAAGGCCGCGATGCACATCAGTGAAGCAACAGTCCAACGCCGAACAGCTCTTGAACGCAAGTGAGCGCGCACCAGCGGACTGAGCAGCACGGCACTCTGTTGGCTACGCAACGCACGCACGCGATCATGCCATTGAGCGATTTGGCTGCGATTAGCTGTTATCGAGCCAAGCTGCATAGGTGAAATCTTCGACTGTTTTGACACCGTCGCACGTGCCAACAGCGCGCTCGGAAAAGAAGTCAGCGCGCGCCAAGGCAGGCACAGTTCACACCAAGCCTCGTATGGCTGCTTTTTTGTTAAACGAGCCAACGCTAGGCCAAAGGAAGCAGCAAGTGACAGCAGCCATATCAGTGGCCAACGCAGCCGCGTAATGTCTGTATATCGATAGCGCTGCCATGCGTCGAACACCCCCATCGCGTTGTTAACAGGGGTGTCACTGTCCACAGCCTGCCCCAATCGCGTGCGCAGCCCTTCAAATCGGGCACGACGATGCGCAATACGCGCTCTGGCAACCACCACAACTCGCCCGCCACTGCGGCAAATACGTCGACATACATCAGCTGATTCGGCATAAGAGGTGAACCAGCCGGCGAGAGGGCCGATTGTGCGCCATGTTTCAACCGGCATCAATGCGCCCGCAAGGCACACCGAAAACACGTCAGCACGAGAATCGTATTGTTCTTGATCAGGCTCACCGTCAACAACCAGCGCAACAATGCCATGCCGATACGCGTACGCGCCAACATCATGCAATTTCTCGCCTTGCCAGTCAAGCTGTTTTGCACCGAGCAATGATGCTCCAGGCGTGTTGCGCTGCGCCTCCAGCAGTGACTCAAGGCATAATTCATCAGCCGGACGGGAATCGTCGTGCAACAGCCACAAACTGCTTATTGCAGGGTCGAGATAAGCCACGGCCTCGCTGACAGCTTGACCGAACGAGCGTGCTCCATTGATAGGCACTACCAGCACATCAACCCGCTCAACGATTTCCTCCATATCGAATGTGGAGGTGATCGTTGTGTCAAACGAGGTTTGGAATGCGGATCTTCCGCTGCAATCTGCGATCACAATAGTGCCGGGCAAGACGTTCTGTTTCAACAGTGAGCTCAACGTGGCAGGCAAAAACCGCGTGTCACTTTCCACTGTGACCACTGCCGCCACAGATTGCTCCACAATTTGGCAGTGAGCGTACGGGCGAGAGGACAATACGTCACTTAATATTCGACGCACACCGCTTTGTTCAACCACATCGCGGTTCAAGCCTGCTCCTTGCGCATCTTCTTGTAGCGGCGACGCTCCCTTTCGCTCATGCCTCCCCAGATGCCGAATCGTTCATCATGATCGACAGCCCAATTCAGGCACTGCTCACGCACCTCGCATTGTGCGCACACCCGTTTCGCATCGCGCGTGGAACCGCCCTTCTCAGGGAAAAAGGCCTCAGGATCGGTTTGAGCACACAGTGCCTTGTGCTGCCATGAGACATCTCCATCCGGCGAGAAAAGCCCCCACAACTCATCGGATGGCTCTTCGACGGAATCATCGATGACGCCCCACATATGCGCTTCTCCTTACACGGCTGGCAAAATATCACTGTGTAAATTACACACATGTGATTTCGTTTTTGTCAAGTGTCGCCCGTGTCGCTACCTCTTTTTATACACATCGTGTGTTAATGCCGCATATTTACTTCATGGAGATTTATGCATTCTTTGGCTATATTCAGCGTTCTTTTCAACTGTATGGCGTACAATCAAAGCGTTTAATCCCCACAGGAAGGTTTGCTAGCGTGAAACAAGCCAAGCCCGATATTCCCAACGTTAATGGCTGGAATGACACTGCGCCGCGCCATAGCACTGCGTTCCGCGTCCAGCATCGGGTTCGCAATGTCATAGCACTTGTTGTGGTGGCGATTCTGGCTTTCGCTGGCACTGCAGCGGGAGCAACACTGCTTGATATCAATGGCACCATTGCAGACAGTGCCGTTAATCTCATCGCACAGAAGGGGCAAAGCGCCCAAACGCAACTCATTGATCCAAATGCCGGCAAACCAATCGAATTTGTGGTGATTGGCCAAGATACGCGCGAAGGTGAAGGCAATGCGGCTGTTGGCGGAGATGGCGCCGAACTGGCAGCAAATCACAACGCCGACACCACCATCGTGGTGCAAATCGCCGCAAATCGTCAATATGTGTCCATGATGTCTATTCCGCGCGACTCGCTGGTCAGCGTTTCCAGCTGCAATACCAGCCGAGGAACGATGAGCGCCCAATACAATGTGATGTTCAATTCGATCTTCGCCAATGCATATCAGCTTGGCGGCGATCTCGCCTCGGCGGCCAGCTGCACGGTGAACGCGGTGAACTCACTAACAGGACTTGATATTCAAAACTTTATCGTTGTGGACTTTGGCGGACTTAAATCCATGATTGACGCCATTGGCGGCGTAGAACTATGCATTCCAGCCGATGTGCAAGACGAATATTCAGGCATCAACCTAACCAAAGGGCGCCATCAGCTCGACGGCATGACTGCCACACAATACGCCCGTATGCGTTATGGTGCTGGCGATGGCTCTGATGTTCAGCGCACAACCCGTCAGCAATATCTGATAAAACAGCTGTTCAAACAGGCACTCAACAAGAATCTGCTCACGCAATCAGGGCAGCTCTATCAATTAGCAAAAGCCGCATTGAAATCGTTCAACATCTCCAAGGGGTTGGCGAACACCTCCACACTCGCCGGTCTGGCAATGAGCCTGAAAGATCTCGACGTATCGCATCTGTATGCACGCACCGTACCGGTCACACAAGCACCAAGCGACCCGAACCGCGTGGTGTGGACGTCTGATGCGGATGATTTGTGGGCCAAGATGCGATCTGGTGAGCCAATTGTGGAGCAAAGCACTTCGTCAGAAGATACGTCATCATCCGACGAAAACGCCGATCAAAGCGCGAGCGACACGGGCGAAACCTCGACCTCAGGTAACACTAGGGTCGCTGATGGCGTGCTCATAGATGCCAGCGGTCAGTATATTGACGAGGCCACCGGCGGTATCATCGATCAGGAAACTGGCATCATCTTTAATGCCACCACAAATCAGACTATGGGCATTTCTGCGCAATACCTCAATAATGTAGCCTGTCCGGCGAGTTAACAGTTGTTATATACAACCCCAACACCGCTCTTCATGTGCTGGAAATGAGGAAAAACGAGTGTCGTTGCCTCATCATGCGACGTTGTATGCAACAGTGGCATAGGTTTTGTAACGCACAGGAGGCGGCATGACGCAAGAAAGCAAGGGCACGAGGGACACCCCTCCCAGTTTTATTCCAGCTGGAAAGAGAAGCCGACAAAC
>CAVFKU010000055.1:0-11224 GCA_963623245.1 Parabacteroides merdae | reverse complement strand
CAAACATGGGCACATTGCCTGAAATGGTCATGTCATGAATCACATAACTTTCCATTTCGGCCAGATAGGAAGTGCCGGAATCTTTGTATGCTTGGCGATTCGTTTTCTGATCGTGATCAACTACGCTCTTCTTCTGAGTGAAGGTCAACTCAGGCCAAAGCAAATCATTCAAGTTGCGATTCATCTTTGACCAGGTGTAGACCGTGTCCACATTCTCAGGGCCAAAATACACGCTGCCGTCAAGACGGAATTCAGCCTGCTTAGCGTAAGAATATTTACCCTTGTTTTCGCCAGTGGTCTGCTTAATGCACGCGCCAGAACCGTCTGAACGGCCGGTGTTGCACTGCCAGTTCGTGGTGTAAGGCACAGCCACCAGCAGCTTCGTGCTGCTATGCTTGCCTTGGCTCGCGTCAGCCTGATCCTTCGGATAAAGCTTGGTGGTGTCATTATATTCAACCGCAGCATTGGGTTTCTGGCCAGGCTTGACAGCCACCAAATCACCAGTGGTGTGCTGATACGGCATGGTTTCCAAGCCAAGTTCAGCAGCATTCGAGAAGCTTTCCATGTCCAATTCGTCAACAGTGGTCTGCGGAACATCCGTGATATTGTAAATCAGCAAACCACCTTCCAAAGGCTTTCCAGCAAACCACTTCTTGCGCAAATTGGCTTGCCCGTCAGCGCCTTGCCACTGAGCCTCAGAAGAATCTACTTCCTTAAACTTTTCTTCGCCGCCTTCATCCCATTCCCACGACATGAAGTCCTGTTCAGTCACACCATTGTTGTTGTTCTTATCAACCGACGAAGCCGAGACGAACATTTGGAACTCAGTGGCTTTAATCACAGAATTTTGAGAAGACTTGGTGGTGTTTTCAATTTCCACTTCATACACGGCGTAGTTATAGCGATCCCACAATGCTGGCATGCGCAAAGTCTTGACATGCTGCTCCCACGTCAAGGCAGAGTTCACCAGTGTCAACGAATGCACTTGACCGGGCTCATTAGCCGCGTTGGTCTCGTTCGGCAGCTGGTTGTGCGCAGAATAGGACTTGCCAGTCTTCGTGTCGTAATACGAATAGTATTTCAGGGTGGTGCTCAGCAATGCGCCCATGTTTTCAGCAGCGTTCTTGAAACGAACTGCACCAACCACAGCCTCAGGGTTTTGCGAAGTCATCTGATAGTTGCCGTTGCCCACATAACGCGCCACCACACGGCCGGTATACCAGTTGGAGCGATTTTCGTCCGTGATTTTCTTGTACTTACCATTGCCTTCGGTGTCGACCCAATACTCCCATGTGGCAGGAATGTTAGAGAAGGTCAACTGCAGGCACGCGCCAGTGTCTTCGCTAGTTGTCTTATTAGCTTTGAGCCAATCGTCCTTCTTGACTGTGTATTTGAGCTGCTTATCGTCGCCGTAATACACATACGGCACATCAATGGTGAGCGTGACCGCATCACGATAGCGCAACGAAGAATCCGTGTCGAGACTGCCACCAACATAGCCTTCCGTAAATTGCGGGTTGACCTGCCACTGCACCTTCGACGTATTCGTATCAGCAGTGCTGGCAATCAAATAGGCGTCTTGAGCGTATTTCTGGCCGGTAGTGCCGCTGCCGCCGTCATCATCCTGCGGGCGCAGCGAGGTGACCGCAGTGCCACTTAACGTGGTGTTGAACTTGAGCTTGTCTTTAGTTTCGTCCTTATCGCTATGCAGATTTGAAGGCGCTTCAAAATCAGTGGTTTCTTCGCTCGCAGAGTCGGACGAGGAATCGTCCTTCTTAGTGTCGTCCTTCTTGGAATCCTCTTTGGCGTCTTCTTTGGATTCATCCTTGGTGTCGTCTTTGGTGTTGGCGTCAGACTTGGAATCAGCGTCAGTGTCGGTGTCTGACTTGGAATCGGAGGAATCCTTGTCAGTTGTTTGCGCGTCGTCACTCGACGTTTTATCGTCAGCAGTGGTTGCAGTGTCCTTCCCTTTATCTGACGAAGTGTCGCTTGACGCATCTTTACTCTCAGTGTTGGTGTCAGCAGCCGTGTTAATGTTCTTTTCACTGCTCGACTGACTCTCTTGAGAGGCATCATCAGACTGGGCATCTGACTCATCGTCTTGCGAATCGCCATCTTCGATTTCAGATTCGCTGACCTGCGTAATTGTATCTAGCAGCTGCGCCTCGGCACCATTCGCCGTAGTGGCCGGAATGCCAGCAACCAGCGTGGCACACGCCACCAGCCACGCCACCAGCGCAACCAGCACATGCTGCCACACTGCCGCCCAGCCGACATGCTCAAGCTGCCGAGCACGACCACTGCCATGCTCAGCACGCTGCGTCACATTTGCCTTATTACCAAAAACACCTAGTCTACGCATACTCTATTTATAGCTCATACCCCCCCCCAGGGCAAAATCGTCGCATGTTATGGGGGGCAATAAACACCCCCCCCCCTCACAATTTCTTGACAGCGCGCAGATTTCTTTACTTGGCTTCGAGTTAGTTGAAATAACATGAGGCGCGCCCACAGTCAAGTGAGCGCGCCCCAGTCGAAAACAGAAGAGACTTAGAGAATGGCAGTGACAACGAAGTCAAGAATAAACAGGACGGCCACAACCCAAATCACTGGGTGAACCTCCTTGGCCTTCTTCTTGGCGCTCATCACGATGCAATAGGTGATAAAGCCACCGGCGATGCCATAAGAAATGGAGTAGCTAAATGCCATGAACACCGAAGCGAAGAACGCTGGGATGGCCTCGGAAATATCACCCCACTCAATTTCCTTCAAGGAAGCGGCCATCATGCAGCCGACAATCACCAACACGCCAGCAGTGGCAGCAGACGGCACCGCAGAAATCAGCGGAGAGAAGAACACCGACAGCGCAAAGCAGATAGAAACCACCACAGAGGTCAGGCCGGTGCGACCGCCCGCCGCAATACCCGCAGAGGATTCCACGTAGGTGGTGGTGTTCGAGGTGCCGCAAATGGCGCCGATGGAAGTGGCAACAGAATCAGCAAACAGGGCGCGATCCATCTTGGACGAGAAACCGGAACCATTCTCCAAAGCCTTCTCGTCTTCAGCAGAGAAAATGCCAGTGCGGCGACCTGTGCCGATGAATGTGCCAATGGTGTCGAAAGTGTCAGACATAGAAAAGGCAAAGATGGTCAGCAAAATCACCGGCAGCTTGGACACGTCGGAAAACAGCGCCGGGAAGCCGTCAGCAGTGAAAATCACGCCGAAGGTCTGCGGGAACTGAGCGAAGGTGTCCACAATGGACACGGAGTTAGACATGGTGGTTTGACCCATCGGAATGCCAATAACAGCAGTAATGGCAATGGCTAGCAACATGCCGCCGCGCACCTTAAGCACAGTGAACACCACGGCCAGCAGCAAACCAATAAGGAACAGCCAGATGGTGGAATTGTTCATCACAGCAAGACCAGGGGTGGCCGCAACAGTGTCGCCACTCTTAGCGTCGGCCTTGGTGGTGAAGGTGAAGAAGCCCACATTCAAGAAACCCACATATGCCACAAACAGGCCAATGCCGCCGCCAATGGCGTGCTGCAATGCTTCAGGAATGGCGCGGATAATCATCTTACGAATCTTGGTGACAGTAATAATAATGTTAATCACACCGCACAAGAACACCATGCACAAGGTCTGCTGCCAGCTAAAGCCAAGGCCAAAGCAAACGGTGTAAGTAAAGAAGGCGTTCAAGCCCATGCCAGCCGCCTGAGCGTACGGCACGTTGGCGAACAGGCCCATGACTAGGGTGCCAGCAATAGCTGCGATGATGGTGGCGAGGAACACGCCACCCCAAGGCATCCCAGTTTGCGAAAGAATCTGCGGGTTGACAATGATGATGTAGGACATGGCGAAGAACGTCGTCAAACCGGCCAGGATTTCGGTGGACACGGTGGTGCCGTTCTCTTTCAGATGGAAGAACTTCTCCATACTCTTCTTTCCTTGATTCGTGGGTTGTTAGGAACTGCCTTTAATGCCGTGCGGTTCCGGCGAGAATTGCGACTCGCCAGTCGGACGCGGGTGTTCCGACTGCGTTCACCATATCACCCGTCGCTGTCATTGGGTAAAAGTTGCTCGACTACGCGCCGCTCTGCTCACCAATGACAGAAGATGGCGCAAGAATGGAGAGACACCAAGCGTTTTCGTAAGAGATTTGCTCCCACTGCTTATAGCGACCAGAAGTGCCGCCGTGGCCGGCCTCGACCTCGATTTTTGCAATAACATCCACACTGGCAGCCTGCAAGCGAGCCAGCCATTTGAGCGGCTCAACATAGAGCACACGCGTGTCATTCATGGACGTGGTGATCAGGATTTTCGGGAACACCGCCACACGCTTGTCGTCAGAAAATTCAGGCGCATTTTCATATGGCGTGTACGACTTAATATAACGGTACGCTTCCGCGTCGTGCAGCGGGTCGCCCCACTCGTCCCATTCGGTGACCGTCAGCGGCAAAGAAGGATCAAGAATAGAAGTGAGCGCATCCACAAAAGGCACATCCGCTTCAATGCCCGCGTATCGTTCGGGCGCAAGATTTGCCACAGCGCCCATGAGCAAGCCACCCGCCGAACCACCGTTGGCCACCGTGCGGGCAGGGTCAGCAAGACCAGCATTTTGCAGGGCAATGGTTGCATCGATGAAATCTTCAAAGGAATGCTTCTTGAGCAAGCGGCGCCCTTGCTCATACCATGCGCGACCCATTTCGCCGCCGCCACGAATATGCGGCACAGCATAGAGCACACCGCGATCAAGCAAGCTCAGCCGCGCAACAGAAAAACTGGGGTCAGAACTAATTTCATAGGCGCCATAGCCTGTGACAAACATGGGCGCGTTCTTCAAGCTCGTGCCGCGGCGCCAAACAAGCGACACTGGAATCTGCTCGCCGTCACGCGCTTTGACCCACACGCGACGCTCCATGTATTCACACGCGTCGAACCCACCGAGCACGTTGGCACGTTTGAGCAGCTTGTCTTCACCAGTGGCCGGATCGAACTCGTGCAACTCACCAGGGCGGGTGTAGCTTGTGAACGAATAGCGCATGCGCGGCGAATCATAAGACGGATTGCCGCCGGTTCCGATGGAATATAAACGACGTGTCTGGCCGGGTAATGCCACTTCGATACCATCGGGATGTGCTAAAGACTCTTGTGTGTTTCCTTGCGCGTTTCCTTGCGCATCCCAATCGCCCTGCAGTGCAGGAGGCACAAGCTCTTCAAAGCGCCACGGGCGCGAGGCAAGAAAATCTTCAGCCGCAGCCTGTTTAGTCATCACAGCCACATGCGGCAAGCCATTCGCCCTGTAACTCAACGACACAAAATGCCGATGCATGGCTATGCCTTCAATGCCAAGACCGCGCAAGCCTTGCAAGATGGCTGGATTGCCAGAGTTTGAGTAAGGAGCAGAAATCGGCTTGTTTGGCTCGCCCTGCTCACAGCCATAGGGCGAGCCTTCAACCACACGCACACCCTCACCTAAACGATACGGCGGCTTGTGCGAGCGCATATCAATAACATCGATCTCAAAATTTGGATTGTTTGCGTTGTGATACACCAGCGCAATTGGGATATCTTCGCCTTGACTGCCCACGCCTTCAAAACAAGCAAAACTCACATCATATTCCACACCCTGCGCGCGGGCAATAAAGGGCTGGAACTCCCCCTCAGGCGTGCAAACCGGCAGCAACAGCACTTCAGACGTGGTTTTCGAGCCAGTGCCAATCACCACATTGCGCTCATCGAAACTTAAGCCCACTCCCAGCCAGAAGCGTTCATCCTGCTCACGGAACACTTCAACATCCTGCTCAACCGACGTGCCCACACGATGACGCCACACCGCGCAAGGACGCCAAGCGGCGTCAAGTTCACTCCAGAACACATAACGCCCGTCCGGCGTAAAACACGCACCGCCAATGCCGTGGAACACTTCGGGCAATTCTTCGCCAGTGCAAAGATCTCGAATGTAAAAGTCATAACGCTCGTCACCAGTGGTGTCCACGCCGTAAAGCATCCAACGGCCATCACGGGTTAAATCCATGCCACCCGAACGGAAGAAATCGTGACCTTCAGCCTCGCGGTTTGCGTCAAACACAATCTGCTCGCCTTCGATGGAGCCAGGAGCACCCAATGGGTCAATTTCAGGCGGATCCCAATCGTCTTGACCTCGCACAGGAACGCGGCATTGCGTGGCATATTGCTGGCCTTCTTGCGTTCTGGCGAAATACCAGTAGCCGTCCATGCGCACCGGCACCGACATGTCGGTTTCTTGCACACGCGACTTCAACTCGTTAAACAATGTGCTGCGCAAGTTAGCGAGAGGGGCGTTGCGCTCTTCGCACAGGCGATTTTGCGCGGCCACATAGTCTTGCACTTCTTGCGATTGCTTGTCGCGCAACCATTCGTAAGGGTCAATACACACATCGCCATGATGTTCGCGGCGTGTGGGCACTCGCTTGGCTTGCGGCACAGTGGTTTTCTTCTCGTCACTCATATGGATTACGTGGGTTCTTGGGGTTGTGTTTTGAGGTTGGGTTTCTTGGGGTTTGGTTTTTGGTTTTCAGGGATTGGCTTTGGGATTGCCGAGCGGGTTTGGGCTGCCTTTTAAGCGAGATAGGTTTTCAAATACGGCAGCATGGTCTTCATTAGATTCGAGCCAGTGGTGCCCGTGAACACCGGCACGTCCGTCACCGGTGTAGGCTGCGTGGCAGTCACTGAAGCAGGCAGATTGAACGGAACCGTCTCTTTAGGGCTGAGCTGGCGAATCGCAATAGCAATAACGCGCCCAGGATAGCGCTTGACAATCGTGGCATAAGTGGTGGGGTCACGCTGGCCGTCGTCACCGACAAGAATGAACTTCATGTCGGGAAAATCAGCCATCAGCTGCTCAACAAACTCCAGCTTATGCTGCGGGCCGGTTGGGACAAACGTCTTGGGGCGCGGGTCAAGATCGCGCAACAAGAGCGGGCCTTCAGGGTAGCCATGATTAGCAATAAGGTGACGAATTGAGCCCTCTACATTCCACGGCGAAGTAGACAGATAGAAGAACGGCGCGTCTGGGAATAGATCGGCAATTTTGTTAAACAAAACACTCATTCCAGGCACTGATGCGCGCTTAGAAGGGTTCAAAAACAGCAGATTCCATGCGGCCTTCCACAACACGGGCGCTTGAGTGACCATGATAGTGTCATCCACATCAGAAATCACCCCTACTTTGGCTGACTTAGGAATAGTAAACAGGTTTGATTCCACCGGCTTACGGCCGTTGACACGATATGACACTCGATGCACACCAGGTTCAAGACGATGGTCAGCAACAAGATCTAGGTAGCCTGACTGATCGGAAATAGCATATTCGCTGTCAATATCTGGAGTAGCACCACGAGCGTCGAAGGTGGCCCTATCCCCCATTTGCACAGTTTCCAACGGAGTGCCGTCAATGCGAATTTTCACTTGCGTATGCGGAGCAGGAATGGTGAGCATGCCGCGAATGCCGCGCATGGCTCGCCCGTATTGGCTATGTTCAGCGGCCAGCACCGTGCGGCAAATCAGGCGTGAATAATCCTCAGTGCCGTACCCCACATAAGGGTCAACCCTAGGAAACCAGTCAAGCTGGCGAGCTGCACGCGTGGCAGCATTCACCCATGTATTGAACACACTGGTCACAGCACGGCGAAACAACTGGACCAGCGGTGGCTTGACCTCAATGCGTTCACGCTTGGAAGCCGTGTCGAATGTGGTGAGAGCATGCCTTGCTGGGATTGGCGAGGCGGGGGTGCTGGGCTCATTGCTGGCATCAGCGCCGGTCTTAGCACTGAACTCAATACCTGATTCGTCGCGCTTGCTCATCGGATAGCCTTCACATATTGCTGCGCGTCCAACAACTCCGGCTCGTCATCGTCAAGCTCGATTTTGAAAATCCAGCCTTCGCCATATGGATCCGCGTTAATCACGCTCGGATCGTCAGAAACCGCTTGATTCACATAGCGGATAGTGCCAGCCACAGGAGCAATCAACGGCTCAACAGCCTTGGAAGACTCCAATTCAAGCACCTCGTCACCCGCCTCAACACGCGCGCCCGGCTCGGGCAAATCAACATACACCAGTTCACCCAAACGCTCAGCAGCGTAATCAGTAATGCCAACCATTGCCGGTTCAACGGAATCATCAACCCACACATGATCGTCGGAATACATCAAGTGTTCCGGCACATCAAGATTCAGCGGGTGTATTTCTTGCTCATCACTCATACGTCACACTCTAGCAGGGAAGGGACTGAGTGGGGTCGCTTAACGAACAGCGCCGGAGGGCTGAGAGCCGACAACTTCAACCGCAGTGCCTTCAGGGCAGTTGTCGTACACCCACTGAGCGTCAGCCTCGTACATGTTGACGCACCCGTGCGAACCGTACATGGACGGATTGCCAGTGGCAATGCCGGTGTCGTTCCAACTTGCAGTGTGGAACGCTGAGCCGGTTTTGGTGAAATAACTCAGCCAAGTAACACCGAGAATGTCGTAATTATCAGCGTTCTCTTCCCAGCCAGAAATGTCTTGCTTGGCGGTTTTCTGCCAGATATACCAAGTGCCGTTGGCAGTCTGATTGTCGTTATCTCCAGTGCACACGTTGAACGTGCGCATGAGCTCGCCGCTCTTATAGAAGGAGGCAGTTTGCGTGCTCTTGTTCACAACGGCGCGCCATTCGCTCTTCTTCTGCTTGGTGTCGAACTTCTTTACATCAGTTTCGACCTGCACAGTGCCACCATTGCCTTCTTTCAGCAACGCTATAGTCTTGCTGGCAGCAGCGTCAGTGTTCTTGACCTTAACCTCGTCCACACCCTTGGTGCTGGCCTTAACAATCACCGCGCCATTGTCGTCAATAATGTCTTCTTGAGAGACAAGATCCTGATTGAGCTTGCCAGCCAACGTGTTGGCCATATAGCTCTTAATCGCAGCTTCGTCATATTCAAGCACGATTTCACCCTTATCGGTGTCACCTTCGGGCTGAATCCACTTAGCGATTTCTTCCATTGGCAGATCGAACTGCTTTGCGCTGCCATTGGACATCGTAATCACGCTGTTCAGGCGCTTATTCGCCTCTTCGGCCGCGCTCTTCGCGTTCTCGATACTGATAGGCGTGTCAACCTGCTTGTCTTTGATGGTGACGATGGTGGTGGAACCTGGATTAGCAAGCGCTGCCGCAATAGCCTTAACCACACCTGCTGATTCAGGCGTTTTGCCTTGCGTGCCTTCAGTGGCAACAAAAGCGTGCTGATTGACGTCGTATGAAATGGACGAAGGCACCGCGCGATCAACCTCAGCAATCAGCTTGTTAGACAGGAACTTGGTGAGCGTATAGGTGTTGCGCTGTGCAACAAACGACACATCTTCATGCGCAAACGGGTTGATGCGCGTGATATCTTGCAACAGGTTCTGCGCTGACTTAGCGTTCAGCAAGTTGCTGACAGTTTTAGACACATTCACACTCACGCCAAGATCGCTCAACGAAGCGTTGACTCGCTTGCCATTGGTATCTTTGACAATGATGATTGAATCAGACACTGCTTGTTTGACTGTGGCAGTGAGATGTTCGCGGTCTTGGCCAGCCACACTCACCTCACCGAAACGCACACCGGGAGCCACGCGGCTGGAATAATACCAGCGGGCAGTAAAGAAGGAAGCGACCAGTGCGACAAGCAGCACCGCAATAGCAATCAGGGAAATAATCAGCGGCTTTTTTGAGCTCTTGCCTGCCGACTGATCCTCTTCAGGGGCAAAACTAGCAAAACTGCCACCCCCTTCAGACGGCACTTCAAAATCGGCAATACTGAACGTCATTTCGCCAGTAGTTTCAAGCTGATCAGCGTCCATTTCTTCTGCCATAGCACCTATTCCTTCATTCCCTTGGATTCCCTTATCTCTGATAGCTGTTGACTATACGGCAAGGCCACCCCATTTATGTTATCCACACCCCCTCACGAATGGGCGATAAGCTGCGACTACACGTAAGCCCACACTCAGCTCACACTTAAGCCTGCCCCCTTTGCCTTCTTCACTTAAGCCTATTCTCTTCACTTGAGCCCACCCTCTTCACCAAATCCACTAACGCGCCAGCCACGGTGCGAGGATGCTCAACAGCGCTGAAATGCCCGCAATCTGGGATTGAAGTGAACACAGCATTTGCACCGATACACTCAGCAAGCGGTTTCATCACACTAGGGTTGCTGGTTGGATCAAGCTCACCGGACACCACCGCCACCGGCACATCGAAAGTCTGAGGCACACCCGTTAAATCTGTGCGGCCATATGTCATGCGCTGACGCCATGCCAGCCCTTCTGGGTGCTGATCATCAATCCATGCGCGCATACGTTCAATGAACTTCTGCGAGCGCTTAACCGTCGAATCTTGTGGCGAGGGTTCAGCAAAATGCATCACTGGCTGCACTGAATTTGTCTCTTCACAAGCATTGGCTGTTTTCAGCCGCGCTTCGCCGCCCACGCCATCCGAAGCGGCCATCGTGTCGCACAGCGCGATACCAGCCACCGCTTCAGGGTGCAGACGATACAGGTTGGTGACCAAGTAGCCGCCCATTGACAGACCCACCCAAATTGCGCGACTATAGCCCGCCTCATGCAGCAATGCAACGTAGGCTTCGACCAAGCGATCAAGCGCGTCAGGATAAGAACCATTGGCAGCGCGGCGGCCAGATTGCTCGTCACTCGGCGTAGGAGAGCATCCAGAGCCAGGCATGTCAGGCGCCCAGATGGGAAAAGTAGGCAAGCCAGCTTCATCGGCAAGCGCGGCAATATGACCGGCGCACTCTTCCCACACGCGGCCGTCCACCGGATAGGCGTGAAGAAGAATGAGCGGAGTCCCGTTCCCTTCGCGCAACACGCGGTTGTAAATCTGCATCATCGTATTTCCTATGTTTCTGATGGTTCTGATTATTCTGATGGTTCTGATTGTTCTGACACTATCGGCACTACTGGCATCTCTGCCACTACATCGACGCCCACTGCAACGCGGCTCGCACGATGCGATCATGACCGCCGCTCATCTGCCCTAAAAACACGTCAAGCTGGTCGCTGTGCAGGTCGACCCATTCGACGTCAAGCGTTTCGTCGCGCGGATGACAGTCGCCAGCGATCGGCACCACATAGCACAGGGAGATGGCGTGTTGGCGCGGGTCGTAGTATTCGCTCAATCCCGGGGTGGGGAAGAACTCGGC
>CAVFKU010000054.1:0-11368 GCA_963623245.1 Parabacteroides merdae | reverse complement strand
GGCATAAGGGTGCAACACGAGAAAGCGACGGGTGAGGCATGGCTATCGAGGCGCAGGGACTTGAGATTCAGATCGGTGCGCGCACGTTGCTTCATCCCACCGACTTTCATGTGGCCAAAGGCGATAAAATCGGCCTGGTGGGACGCAATGGCGCAGGAAAGACCACGTTGACGCGCGTCATCACCTCAGACATGTTGCCCACCGGCGGCAAGGTGCGCATCTCCGGCAAGCTCGGCTATCTGCCGCAGGACACGCACGCCGACGACCCGACGCAGACCGCGCTCGACCGCATGATGAGCGCGCGCGACATCGCACAGATCGTCGCGCGTCTGCGCAAGGCCGAAAAGGACATGACCGACCCCGACCCAGACATGATGACCAAGGCCATGAACCGATACGACAAGGCCATGCAGGACTTTGAAAAGGCCGGAGGTTACGCCGCCCAATCCGAGGCGATCACGATGGCCACTTCGCTCGGTTTGCCGCAGGAAGTCATGGAACAGCAGCTCGGCACGCTTTCAGGCGGCCAGCGCCGACGCATTGAGCTGGCACGTATCCTCTTCTCCGATGCGGATACGCTCATTCTCGACGAGCCGACCAACCACTTGGATGCGGATTCCATCGAATGGCTGCGCAGCTATCTGAAAAAATACGAAGGTGGTTTCCTCGTCATCTCCCACTCCACCGAACTGCTGGACGAAGTGGTGAACAAGGTGTGGCATCTGGATGCCCAACGTGGGCAAATCGACATGTATTCGCTCGGTTGGAAGGCGTATCTGCATCAGCGCGTGGTGGACGAGGAGCGCCGCCGCCGCGAGCGCGAAGTGGCGGAGAAAAAGGCCGAACGTCTGATGAAACAAGGCATCCGTCTGCATGCCAAGGCCACCAAGGCCGTAGCCGCGCAGAACATGATGCGCCGCGCCGAGAAACTTCTCGAAAACACTTCCGAAGCACAGAAAGCTGAGAAAGTGGCCGATATTCGTTTCCCTGAGCCGGCCCCTTGCGGCAAAACGCCGATCATGGCCAAGGACATCTCCAAGGCTTACGGCTCCAATATCGTCTTCGCTGGCGTGAATCTCGCCATAGACAAGGGGTCTCGTGTGGTGATTCTGGGCTACAATGGCGCAGGCAAAACCACCACCTTGCGTCTGCTGGCACACATCGAAGAGGCTGACACCGGCTCGGTCGAATACGGACACGGCTGTAAAATCGGTTATTTTGCACAGGAGCACGACACGCTCGATCTCAATGCCACCGTGCTTGAGAATCTTGTGCACGTCGCGCCTGAGCTTGACGATACCCATGCCCGTAGTATCCTCGGCTCGTTCCTCTTCTCCGGCGACGATGCGATGAAACCGGCGCGTGTGCTCTCCGGCGGCGAGAAGACCAGGCTCGCGCTGGCCACCCTCGTCACCTCGCGTGCGAACGTGCTGTTGCTTGACGAGCCGACCAACAATCTCGACCCTGCCTCGCGTGAGGAGATCCTCAAAGCCATTGCCAAATACGAGGGTGCTATCGTGCTTGTCACCCACGACGAGGGCGCCGTCGAAGCCTTGAATCCCGAGCGCGTTCTCCTCATGCCTGACGGCGACGAGGATCTATGGAACGACTCCTATCTCGACCTGGTCGCTGAAGAGTAGACGGAGCGTCTTCTTCGTTGCTCCTGAAGTCGACGTACCTTCGTACGCCTTCCCTCGGTGCGCCTTGAAGCCGCACGCGTCTACTCTTCAGCGCGGGTATTGAGTGTGTGGAGTGTCTTCGGCGCCGAACCACACAGAGCTGATTTTGTACCCGTCGTGGGGTAGCAATGAGGTATGAGCGAAAATGCAGATGAGACCATGAACGCCACCACGATGGTCAAGGAATTCACCAACCCCCTCAAAGAACCCGTTGACAGCGACATCAATCTGTTCGACTTCCTTGACCGCCGTGCCGAGCGCGACCCGGAAGGTTCGATGGTCGAATACAAGGGAGACGACGGGGTATGGCATTCGTTCAACGCCCGCGAGTTCCGCCAGAAGGTCATCGATATCGCCAAAGGCCTGATTGGCTGGGGCGTCAAGAAGGGGGATTCGGTCTCCATCGTCGCGCGCACCTGCTGGGAGTGGACGGCGCTCGATATGGCCATCATGTCCGTCGGCGCGCTCACCGTGCCGGTCTACGAAACCAACTCCGCAGCCCAAATCAAAACCATCTTCAACGATTCCAAGGTGGTGCTCGCCATTGCTCAGGATGACGTTCAGCGTGACAAGATCGAAGCCGTGCGTGACGAAGTGTCGTCCCTGCGCGGTGTGTTCATGATGCAGGCCGACGGCCTGAACGCCATCGCCGCGTTCGGCAAGCAGGTCAGCGACGGTGAATTCTGGGAGCGCAAACGCGCCGCCCACGGTGACGACCTCGCCACCATCGTCTATACCTCCGGCTCCACCGGCACCCCCAAAGGCGTGGAGCTGAGCCACGGCAATCTCGCGTTCCTGTGCCTGTCCGCCATGCAATACATGCCGCGTGCGTGCGCCTGGCCCGACCGTCGTCTGCTGTTGTTCCTGCCGCTGAGCCATGTGTTCGCACGCTATATGGAGTTGCTGAGCTTCGCCGGCACGCTGACGCTGGGTCTGAGTTCCAATATGAAGACCATCGTCAAGGATTTCGAGAGCTTCGGCCCCACGCTGTTGCTTGCCGTGCCGCGCGTGTTCGAGAAGGTCTACAATGCCGCCTCCCAGCGCGCCGGTTCGGGTCTTGCAGGCAAGATGTTCATGCGTGCCGCGAGAATCGCGCGCGAATGGTCCCGCGCTCAACAGGCGGGTGAGAAGCTGGCTTGGAACAAGCGCGTCGCCCATGCGTTCTATGAGAGGGTGGTCTACAAGAAGATCCGCACGATCTTCGGCCCCAACGCCGATTTCGCCATCACCGGCGGAGCCCCGATGGACGCCGAGCTGTCGCACTTCTTCAACGGCATCGGCATGCCGTTGCTTGAAGGGTACGGCATGACTGAAACCTGCGGCCCAGTGTGTGTGAGCTTGCCGGAGAACAACCGCATTGGCACCATCGGCATGCCAATGAGCGGCGTGACTGCTGGTATTGCCGAAGACGGTGAGCTGTGTGTGCGAGGCCCCTTGGTGTGCCGAGGTTACCACAATCACCCCGATGTCACCGCCCAACAAATTGTTGACGGCTGGTTGCACACCGGCGATTTAGGTGACATTGCCGAAGATGGCTTCATCTCTATCACTGGGCGCAAGAAGGATCTTATTATCACTGCCGGCGGCAAGAATGTTTCCCCCGGTTTGCTTGAGGCTTGCGTCATGACCTCGCCGGTCGTCAGTCAGTGCTTGGTCATCGGCGACAAGAAGCCGTTTGTGGCTGCGTTGGTCACACTGGATTTGACGGACGCGAACGCTTGGTTAGATTCCCAAGGTGCGCATCCTGAGCCCGATTTGGAAGCGCTGTCGAAAAACCCGATTGTGCGCGCTGAAGTGGAGCGCGCTATCAATCAGGCGAATGAGGGTGTCTCCCGCGCCGAATCGATTCGTAAATTCGAGATTCTGCCCGACGAGTTCACCGAGGCCAACGGCATGCTCACGGCCAGTCTCAAGACTCGGCGCTCTCAAATCGTTAAGCGGTACCGCGAACTTATCGACGCTGTTATTTACGCGCCACGCAAGAAGTAGTGCCATACGACACGCTCGAACAGATGTTCGAAATATGGTCTAAAGTGCGCTATTCTTGGGCGTGGATTGCATACCGGCGGCGATATTGAGGAGGCGTGTGTGGTCAGGAAAGCGAGCGGTTCGACGAATGGAGCGATGGTCGTCGAACAGGTGATGACGAGCGACTCGTTCCTTGCGAAGGAAATAGCGAAAGCGCCGCTGGTCGAGCATGATGGTTCGCTGGTGGCTGATATTGCGCATATTCCGAACGATGTGAAAATCACCATCCAGGGTGCGCGCGAACATAACCTGAAGAATGTCGATCTTGCGATTCCGCGCAATCGCATGGTTGTGTTCACAGGGCTGTCCGGCTCGGGTAAGTCCTCGCTCGCTTTTGACACGCTCTTCGCGGAAGGCCAGCGCCGTTATGTCGAATCGCTGTCCGCCTATGCGCGTCAGTTCTTAGGTCAGA
Source organism: Parabacteroides merdae (assembly GCA_963623245.1). Lineage (GTDB taxonomy): Bacteria > Actinomycetota > Actinomycetes > Actinomycetales > Bifidobacteriaceae > Bifidobacterium. Next base: position 7,249 of record CAVFKU010000054.1, on the reverse strand, counting down.
TGGACAAGCCCGATGTGGACTTCATCGAAGGCCTGTCGCCGGCCGTTTCCATCGACCAGAAGACCACGAATCGCAATCCACGTTCGACGGTGGGCACCATCACCGAAATCTACGATTATCTGCGTTTGCTGTTCGCACGCACCGGCGTGCCGCACTGCCCGCAATGCGGTGAGCTTGTCCAGGCGCAGACGCCGCAGCAGATTGTCGACGCCCTGCTTGTCAAGCCGGAACGCACCCGTTTCCAGATTCTTGCGCCGGTGGTCAAGGGGCGCAAGGGCGAGTTCGTGGACATGCTTGAACTGTTGCGCTCGGACGGCTACGCCCGCGCGCTGATCGATGGCAAGATGCGCGAGCTGTCCGATGACATCAAGCTCGCCAAAACGCGCAAGCATACCATCGAAGTGGTGGTCGACCGCCTGGTGGTCAAGGATGGTGTTCGTCAGCGCCTGACCGATTCGGTCGAAACGGCATTGCGGCTTGCCAGCGGCAGTATCGTCATCGATTACGTCGACGAGGAGGAAAACAGCCCCGCGCGCCGCCAGCCGTTCTCCGAGCATCGCAGCTGTCCGAACGGGCATACGCTCGAACTGGACGAAATCGAGCCGCGCACCTTCTCTTTTAATGCGCCGTATGGTGCTTGTCCAGCGTGCACCGGCTTGGGGTTCAAATTGGAAATCGATCCCGAGCTCATCATTGCTGATCCTGACAAATCCCTCGCGGACGGCGTCATCGAACCGTGGTCGAACACCAAGATGATGTCGCAGTATTACCGGCATATCCTCGAAGGTCTTGCCGACGACATGGGGTTCTCCATGTCCACCCCGTGGAAGGATCTGCCTGAAGAGGTGCGCCATGACATTCTCTTCGGCCATGATTTCAAGGTCAACGTCTCCTATCGCAACCGCTGGGGGCGTCTGCGCGAGTATTCCACCGGTTTCGAGGGCGTGGTGCGCACGCTGATGCGGCGGCATGACGAAACCGATTCGGATGCCATGAAGCAGTATTACGAATCGTATATGCGCGAGGTGCCCTGCCAGGAGTGCCAAGGCCGCCGCCTGAAACCCGAGGTGCTGGCCGTCACCATCGACGGCAAATCCATTTTCGACGTGTGCGATATGCCTGTGGTGCGTGGGTTGGAATGGGTGAACACGTTGAAACTCGCCGGTTCGGCCGCAATGATCGCCGGCGAGGTGCTGAAGGAGATCAAGGCCCGTCTCGGCTTTTTGAACGATGTCGGCCTGGACTATCTCACGTTGTCTCGCGCGGCGGCCACGTTGTCCGGCGGCGAGGCGCAGCGCATCAGGCTCGCCACGCAGATCGGTTCCGGCTTAGTCGGCGTGATGTATGTGCTCGACGAGCCGTCCATCGGCTTGCACCAGCGTGACAATGTGCGTCTGATCGAAACGTTGCACCATCTGCGCGATTTGGGCAATACGCTGATTGTGGTCGAGCATGACGAAGACACCATCCGTGAGGCGGATTGGCTGGTGGATATTGGCCCAGGTGCAGGTGAGCACGGCGGCGAGGTGATCTATTCCGGGCCGTCCGCGCATCTGAGTGAAGCGAAACGTTCGATTACTGGGGACTATATCGCCCGACGCCGTGAAATCGCCTTGCCTCAGCATCGGCGCAAGGTGCGCAAGACGGCTCAACTCAAGGTGGTGGGCGCGCGCGAAAACAACCTGAAGAACATCGACGTGAACTTCCCGCTGGGCGTGTTCACCGTCGTCTCCGGCGTGTCCGGCTCGGGCAAATCCTCGCTGGTCAACGGCATTCTGTATCCCGTTTTGGCGGACAAACTCAACGGCGCGCGCATCGTGCCCGGCAAGCACACGCGCGTCGAAGGGCTCGATCAGGTCAGGAAGGTCATCCACGTCGACCAGAATCCCATCGGGCGCACCCCGCGTTCCAATCCGGCCACCTACACCGGCGTGTGGGACAAGATTCGTGCCCTGTTCGCCAAGACGCCCGAGGCGCAGGTGCGCGGCTATGGGCCGGGGCGCTTCAGCTTCAACGTCAAAGGCGGGCGTTGCGAGGCATGCCACGGCGATGGCACGCTGAAAATCGAAATGAACTTCCTGCCCGATGTGTATGTGGAATGCGAGACCTGCCACGGCAAGCGATATAACCGCGAGACGCTGGAAGTGACCTACAACGGCAAAACCGTCTCGGACATCCTCGACATGCCCATCGAGGAAGCGGCCGACTTCTTCAAGGCGTACACCGGCATTTCCCGTTATCTGAAGACGCTGGTCGATGTTGGCCTAGGGTACATCCGCTTGGGCCAGCCAGCCCCCACGCTCTCTGGCGGCGAATCCCAGCGCGTCAAACTCGCCACCGAATTGCAGCGCCGCTCAGACGGCAAAACCGTGTATATCCTCGATGAACCGACCACGGGCCTGCACTTCGAGGATGTGAACAAGCTGCTCAAGGTGCTGCAGAGCTTGGTGGACAAAGGCAATACGGTGATCGTCATCGAACACAACCTTGATGTGGTCAAGTCCGCCGACTGGATCATCGACCTTGGCCCCGAAGGCGGTGACGGCGGCGGTACCGTCGTCGCCCAAGGTATGCCCGAACAGATCGCCGAGTGTGAGCGATCTTGGACAGGTAAGTTCCTCAAAGGCATGCTCTGACTTGCGTCTCTCCCATCAGCGGGAGTTGAGCGGAACGACAAGGAGGTGGATATGGCCGAAACGAACACGAACGGGGCGCCCCTGCTGGGCGACAGCCGCGACCTGTTCAGACCCAAAACCTCCGACATTCCCACCGAGCCGGGCGTCTACAAGTGGCGTGACGGCGAAGGGCGCGTCATTTACGTCGGCAAAGCCAAAAACCTGCGCAACCGCCTGACCAACTATTTCCAGCCATTGCACCAACTGCACCCGCGCACGCAGATGATGGTGCTCACCGCCCGCAGCCTCGAATGGACGGTGGTGGCCACCGAGCTGGAATCGCTCACGCTTGAATACACATGGATCAAGGAGTTCGACCCACGCTTCAATGTGCAGTTCAAAGACGACAAAACCTACCCCTATCTGGCCGTCAGTGTAGGCGAACAAGTGCCGCGCGTATGGGTGACGCGCAACCGCAAACGCCGCGACACCCGCTATTTCGGCCCCTATGCGAAGGTGTGGCCGTTGCGTCAGAGCCTTGACAAGTTGTTGCGCACATTCCCGGTGCGTACCTGCACCGCGAGCGTGTATCGCAAGGCGCAACTGACGAATCGTCCCTGTCTGCTCGCTTCCATCGGCAAATGTTCGGCGCCTTGCGTGGGTCGCGTTGATATGGACGAGCACCGTCGCATGGTGGGTCAGCTGGTCGGCATTATGACCGGCCGTCTCGGCAAATCCTATATCGCCCAGCTCACTCGTGACATGAAAGCCGCCAGCGCCGATTTGGATTTTGAGCGGGCCGCCCGTCTGCGCGACGAAATCCAAATGCTGTCCACCGTGGTGCAAAGCAACGCGGTGGTGATGGATGATCAGGTGGATGCCGATGTGTTCGGTTTTGCCTCGGATGAGCTTGAGGCATCCGTTCATGAGTTCATCGTGCGTTCCGGCGTGATTCGCGGCGAACGCAACTGGAGTGTCGAGCGCGTGGAGGATATTGCCGATGCTGACCTGATGTCCGAGCTCATCGTGCAGGTGTATGCCCAGGCTGCCGAAACCGCCCAGGCTGCCGAAACCGTCGAAAGCAATAGCAAAGCGAAGATCACCACGTCGCGTGACGCGCTTGGTTCCACGCAAACCGTCACCGCCACGGATGCCGTGGCTCGCGCGCATGCCACCCGTGAACGCAACGCGCGTCGTGAACAGACCGGCCGCACAGACCTGCTCGCTCCCGTCGCCCCGGTGCCGCGCGAAGTGATCGTTCCAGTCGAACCGAGCCGCCGCGAGGATCTCGAAACCTGGCTGACAGGGTTGCGTGGGGGAGCGGTGACGATTCGCGTGGCATCACGCGGCGACAAGAAGCAGTTGATGCAGCGAGCGAACGAAAACGCGGATCAGGTATTGCAGCGTTCCAAGATGAGCCGCATCAGCGACTTGGGCGCGCGCACGCGGGCCATGAACGATGTGGCTGAAGCATTGGGATTGAAGGAATCTCCGTTGCGTATCGAGTGCTACGACATTTCCAATACGGTCGGCGGCGCGTTTCAGGTCGCGTCGATGGTGGTGTTTGAGGATGCGATCCCTAAGAAAAGCGAATACCGGCGCTTTTCGATACGTGGGCAAAACGGCCAAGGTGCGGTGGACGATCTCACCGCACTCTACGAAACGCTCACCCGCCGCTTCCGCCACGGCAACATTGCGGGCGACACGGGCGAGGACATGGACACGCAACGGCGTGCCGCCGAAGTGAAGCAACAGGGCGGGCAAGATGACATCGTCCGGCAGAACGCCGACCGCCGTCACTTCGCCTACAAGCCAAATCTCATTGTGGTCGATGGCGGCAAACCGCAAGCCATGACCGCGGCCCAGGCGTTGCGCGACTGCGGCGTGACGGATGTGGCCGTGTGTGGCCTGGCGAAGCGCCTCGAAGAGGTGTGGCTGCCTGATGATGATTACCCAGTCATCCTGAAGCGCCAGTGTGAAGGCATGTACCTGTTGCAGCGTGTGCGCGACGAATCCCACCGTTTCGCCATCGCCTACCATCGTCAGGTTCGGCGTAAAAGCGCGTTGCGTAGTGCGCTTGACGACATCCCCGGCATTGGTCAGGCGCATCAGAAGCGTCTGCTCAACCATTTCGGCTCGCTCAAGGCCATGCGCGCGGCCAGGCCCGAGGAGTTCGAGGCTGTCAAAGGCATCGGGCGCGCCAAGGCGCAGGCCTTGTATGACGCTCTGCATGCCGATGACGAATGAATCAGGCAAACTTGACGCATATTCGCGGACGGATGAACTAAGAGATCAGGGAAGCGGTGTCGCTAGCATGAAAGCAAGAATCGTAAAGGAGCACACATGACGATTGCCAACCGACGATGCGCGGTATTGGGCCAGCCGATTGCTCATTCGCTGTCGCCCGTGCTTCACAATGCGGCCTATCGTGCCTTAGGGTTTGAACACTGGCATTACGACAAGAACGAAGTCGGCGAGGATGGGCTTGATGCTTTCCTCAAAACCCTTGATCCAACATGGGCTGGTTTAAGTCTGACGATGCCATTGAAGAAAACCATCCAACCGTATGGCATGCCTTCCAACCGTTGGGCCAAAGAACTCGAAGTGGCCAATACTGCCGTGTTTGATTGGACGAAGACGACAATCGATGCAGACGGCTCTTGGCCGCATGGCAAGCCGGAAATCAAGCTCTATAACACCGATGTTATCGGTATTGTGCTGGCGTTCGGCCATGCGTTCGGCCATACATTCGGCCGCCCATTTGGCCAACTCGAAGCCTCTTCAAATATCATCGACGGCAGTCAAGCGCTTGTTATTGGCAACGGCAACACTGCCGCCTCCGCTCTCGCGGCTTGCACGATGATGCCTGGAATCAAACATATCGTCGTTGCGGCTCGCCGTCCGGGCAAGAATTCCTCGTTGAGGCAGGTGTCAAGTAAGTTTATCGACACTCCCGAGCCGTTGCGCGAGATCGTCCTTGACGATGCGCAAACCCTGTGCCACGAACTTATGAGATCTGCAATTGTTATCAATACAATTCCTGGTCATGCGGCCGACCAAGTGGCAGCGATGCTGGCGGATGCGCGTGCCTCAAATGCGCAAGCCGGAGCCCTGTGTGGCACGTTGCTTGATGTGGTTTACGACCCGCGCCCGACCAACCTGATGCAAGTCTGGCGAGAAGGCGGCGGCACAGCGCTCGGTGGCGAAGAGATGCTGTTGTATCAGGCGCTCGTGCAGGTGTTGCTAATGACCGGCATCTGGGCAAACGATTATCTAAGTGACGGGGGTGTGATTCCCCCCGCTGGCATAAGCGGCGATATTCTGGAACAGGCTATGCGCACAGCGCTTGAGGAGGTGTTGCAATGAGTAAGCCAATGAATGAGACGATAACTGAGCAAACAGGCGGCCAACAGCCAGCCACTGGCTCGTTTGGCATGAGAATCATTGACCAGCCGGCACCTGCGAATGCCTTCGAGGTGCTGCTCATCACCGGCATGTCCGGCGCTGGTCGTTCCCATGCCGCCGACTGTCTGGAGGATATGGGCTGGTATGTCGTCGACAACATGCCGCCCAAACTGCTGGTTCCTCTGGTTGACATGATGACCAACGCGGGTGGCTCGAATGGTGACGGCGCGGGCGTCCACAAACTCGCCGCGGTTATCGACGTGCGCTCCCGCACCTATTTCGACGATCTCAACGAGGTACTCAGTCATCTTGATGATCTTGGGGTAAAAACGCGCGTGCTGTTCCTTGATGCCAATGATGATGTGCTGGTCACTCGCTACGAGCAAGTGCGCCGACCGCACCCGTTGCAACATGGCAACAGTCTGATCGACGGCATCGGCGAGGAACGCGAATTGTTGGAAAGTCTCAAAGAACGCGCTGATATCACCATCGACACCTCGCATCTAAACATTCATCAGTTGTCCACCAAACTCTACGAGGCGCTGCTTGGTTCTGGAGCCACAACGGTGTCTGTGCACATTTTCAGTTTTGGTTTCAAATATGGCACACCCACTGACGCTGATTTCGTTGCAGATGTGCGTTTCCTGCCAAATCCTTATTGGGTTCCAAGTATGCGTGAACTTACCGGCCAAGATAAAGCTGTTGCCGATTATGTGCTGTCTAGCGAGGGGGCAAACGAGTTCTTGGATGCCTACGAAAAGGCGTTGATGATTGCTATTGATGGTTATGCGAAGGAAGATAAGCATTTCGTTACCATCGCCATAGGATGTACCGGCGGTCAGCACCGTTCTGTTGCGATGAGTGAGGCGTTGGCGGCAAGAATACGCTCGCATGGCTTGGAAGTCAGCGTTTCAGCACGTGAATTGCATAAGCGGCGTTAATGTGATGTGCTCGCATGTTGAGACACTAGGTTTCAATATGGCGCAAATAATGGATTTCTTGTCCAAGTCACTCGGTATCTCTGAAATTCGGTACAGTTGCGCGAGCTTGCTTTGGCGACACCCCGAACCCTTAAGGAAGAAGCAGGATTGAGGAGGGCGTCTTTTGGCGTTTCTTGATGATGTGAAGAGTGAACTCGCCGCGTTGCAAGACGACAAGGTGGATGCTCGCAAGGCGCAGGTCACCGCTATGATCCGTTTCGCCGGAGGGTTCACCAAAGACCCTCATAG
>CAVFKU010000053.1:6895-11461 GCA_963623245.1 Parabacteroides merdae | reverse complement strand
GCTATGCTCCGGCGGAGCTTGCTACATTGCAGGAGCCATCATCTACGCCCTGCGCAAGCCTAACCCTTGGCCGAAAGTGTTCGGCTTCCATGAAATCTTCCATTGCGGCACTGTCGCCGGATACGCCTGCCATATGGTGGCCATCTATATCGTCATCGTCAATCTATGGACGGCCTCGCCAATAGGCTGATTCCAACTAGGTCTTCAGCTGTCCAGCGGCTTGGACTGCTTAACAACCACCGAAATCTCACGGCCATTGGGAGCCTGGTAGCTCACAGTGTCACCAGCCGAAGCGCCGTAGATGGCAGCGCCAATCGGAGATTCAGGGCTGATAATGATCTCATGGTCGGTGGCAACGGCCAAGTCACGCGCACCCAGCACGTACACCTTCTCACGACCATTAATGTCTAGCGTGACCAGCGAACCGTCGCCCACCTTACCCTCGGGCGGAGCGGTGAGAATCTTGGCGTTGCGCAGTTTGACTGTGAGTTCGTCGATGCGCCCCTGATTGACGCGCTGTGCCTCACGAGCCGCATGATAACCGCCGTTCTCACTCAAATCACCTTCCGCACGCGCTGCGGACACCTTGGAGAGAATCTCGTCGCGGTATTCACCTTCGCGCCATTTCAGTTCCTCGGTCATCTTGTCGTATGCTTCCTGCGTGAGCAAGATGGTCTTTTCTTCAGCCATGACGGCTCCCCTTTCAATTGGAAAGCGCCGGTTTCCGACCGACGCTTGAAGCTTGAATGATAAGCGATGTTCAGCGTGTGGAAATGATATCTATCACAAACACCAAGGTGTCATCTCCCGCAATACCAGCCTGCGGCACACCTCTGCTGCCATAACCGTATTCAGGTGGAATAGAGACAACGAGACGGGAGCCAACGTTGTGCCCTGGCACTGTCTGGTCCCAACCCTTGATGACCTGACCAACACCGATACCAAAGCTGGCCGGCTGATGCCGATCAAAACTGGAATCGAATGGCTTTTCACCACCCCACACCACGCCATGATAATTCACAGTAACGGTGTCTCCACGGCGCACCATCGGGCCGTCGCCTTCCACTAGCTCAACAACCTTAAGCCCCTTCGGTGCTTCGTCAGTAGGAAACTCGACGGTCGGATGAGCACCAAACTCGGCTTTCACTGTTGGCATCTGATCTGCCATATCAACCTCCTATTTATATGCAATGCGCTTAAGAATAGCATCATTCACGCCGCCACAACAGATGGCTCGTGAAATTTAGCGATATAACGCTGAGAACACCATTACCATAACAACGATGCCGATCGCAGCAAGCACGATCTGAACACCAAGCAGACAACAAGCGAGAGTTTTCTTTGTCTCAAGCGCGGGCGCATAGACTTTCGCCAGCACAAAGGCAAGAAAGCCGAATATTGCGTAATTGAGGGCGAGCGCAATGACATTGCTATTTGAAAGCACTGTGCCATTAAGGCTTTGGTCAAGTGAGTTCATCAGCGATGTCATTACGAGGGCGCCCCACAGCGCGTAGCCGATCAGGCCCACTACTCCATAAACAAGCGGCGTGAAGCGTTCTCGCATGCGCCCTGTATAGGCTTCAGCACACCATAGCAGGGCAAAACTAACAACATACGTGAAGGCCACAGCAATAAATACCACCATGCACATCCACGGCAGCAGAGCAACCACACGGCCAACCATCGTTACATAGAAACCGCAACAGCAGATGGCTCCAACGCTCAGCACTGTGCCGATGATGATGGACTGGGCAAGCATGGTCGACATGCCCGCTTCATCATCTCTATCTGCTTGCGTCCATTTGGAGGTCATGTCGTCTGTCCTTTAATCTTCCAAGTCATTCGCCTCGCACCAGAGTACACACCCCCTGTTTCATCTTTTGTCACCAGTGTCCCGGCAAGATTTCGAGCGAAGCAAACGCAAGCGAACGAAAGTGAGCGTAAGCCGCGAGATCTTCTACCGAAACTACAATGCCCGCAATAATCCCATCGAAAGACTATCGCCTCTCGTAGCTAAAGTGACTGAAAGACGCCGCTGTACGATAGCCTGCAAGATCCACCGCGGCGAGGCCCACAAACGCGCCGGTGAAGAACGCGCCGGTGCGACTGAGCACATAATCGTCGGACAGTAGTTTCGCGTCATACCGCCCCGGCAGGTCATGCCATTGCTCCCCGTCGAAGGAGTAGGCGTACACATACGAAGAGGTGCGCACCTTTGTGCCAAGCCACACTTGCGTCACATCACTGGGAACGCTGATTGCACTATCCCCCAGATCGGTGTAATCGCCGAAATCGTTCTGAGCTGCACTGATAACACGACATCCACGTGTTTCATCCCATGTCACATACGCCCAGCTCCATGCACCATCGCAATAGTAATTGGTCAAACCGGCCATCTGCATGTAGTTGCTTGGATCGAATGCCACACATACGCACGCATCGAAATCAAAATCACGCCAGCGGCGAGCCACCAGTGACAGATCGAAAAGATTGCATAGCGACCCCTGACCAGCCAATGTTAGGGCTCCGTCGCCTACCGAGCCCATGTCCGAGCTGAACGGCACGCGCAACGTGTTCCAGTCGTGGTTAAGCTGGGGTGATGCGAAATCGTCATGGACATCGTAATTATCTGGGCTCACTGTAGCGACAGCATCCTTAGGCGCTTCAACTACGAGCTGACCACCATGACCACCAACCACATACGGCCAGCCGTCATCGTTCCATTCGACCTTCTGGATGGAAGTCTCACGCCCCAGCGTGCACCAGCCGCGGCACCCGTTGAAGGATTCATCGTCGTGACGCCACGGACGACCGCACAGCGAAGCGTAATACCATTCACCGCCAGGCGTAGATACCAACGCACCATGCCCCTGCTTCTGCAACGGCGAACGCGGGGTATCGAAATTAGTCAGGAATGCCCCGTGCGGCGAAACTTCGAAGGATTGGGCGTCAAGGCTCTTCGAGCGAGCCACGGATTCCTGATGCTCGTATGAAGTGCCGCCTTCAGCGCAGAATAGGTAGTACCAGCCGTCAATCTTATACAGGTGCGGCCCTTCCACCACCTTCACGTCGGTACCATCCCAGATGGTACGCGCCGTTTGTGGCTTCAAACGCATCGTTGCCGTATCAAGTTCGGTTAGCGTAATGCCATTGAAGCGATGATGCCCAGCACGGAAATCCCAAGTCTGCTGCACCAAGTATTTGCGGCCATCGTCATCATGGAAGAGCGAAGCATCAAAACCCACGCCGTTAAGCTCAATCGGCTCACTCCAAGGACCTCGAATATCCTCAGCGGTGACCAAATAGTTAGTACAGTCCTTGAACGCACCTGACACCACTTTCACATCGGTATAGACGAGCCAGAACTTGCCATCTGCATAACTTAAATCAGGCGCCCAAATACCACCAGAAGAAGGATTGCCACGCATATCCAACTGAGAAACACGATCCAGCGGGCACGTCACAAAATTCCAATGCGCCAAATCTTTCGACTCGTGGATGCGCACGCCAGGCCACCACTCGAATGTGGAATTCGCAATATAGTATGTGTCACCCACGCGGATGATTGAGGGATCGGCATGAAAGCCAGTGAGTACGGGGTTATGAATCTGCATTGCCTCGTCCTTTCAAATAAGCGTTCGTAAATGGTTGACAGATTTGGACACTGTGACCGAAGCGGCACAGTGCTAAACAGCAAGTCAGGCAATCAGCCCGAAGGCTGTAGGGATAAGCACGCCCAGTGCACCACCAATAAGCGGGCCAACAAATGGCACCCAAGCATATCCCCAGTCTGAATCCCCCTTGCCTTTGATGGGCAACAAGTAATGCGCGAGACGCGGCGAGAAATCACGCGCCGGGTTCATGGCCGCGCCTGACACGCCACCCATGCCCATAACCAGCACAGTGATTACGAAAGCAACTGCCAGAGGGCCGACCTGAGTGGGCGTACCTCCGTTAACGAACACCCATGTCACCAGCACAAAGGTGCAGATAATCTCGGAGACGGTGTTCCACAATGGGGATTTCAGCGCTGGCTTGGTGCAGAAAATTGTCAGTTTGGCGTCCGGCTCAGCTTCTTCGTCAAAATGTTTGCGGATGGCAGTAAAACCGACCACCGCCCCAACAAAAGCTCCGACGAACTGAGCAATGATGTAGATGGCTACATTGCCGACTGTCACAGGAATGCCGCCTTCGCTCAGAGCCACAGCGTTAAGTGTGGCATTGCTGTCAAAGCAGTGGCGCAGCACTCTCGCCAAGGTGACAATAGGGTTCAGATGACCGCCAGTAGGCCAAGCAGCGTATACACCAACGAATACTGCCAAGCCCCAGCCGAGCGCGGCGTTAATCCAGTCGCCTTTGAACGCGCCGGTTTTAGGCAACGCACGCGACCCGCACACCATCACGGCGATGGTAATCATCAGCGCAGTGCCAAGAAATTCCGAACCGAACATTTGCCAAAGTGAAGGTGTCATTAGTTATAGCTCCCGATAGTCGAAATAGTTGAAGGTGGCGGTGGTGCCGTAACCGGAATAATCCACTGCAGCCAACCCCACAAACGCGCCGGTA
>CAVFKU010000053.1:0-6885 GCA_963623245.1 Parabacteroides merdae | reverse complement strand
GATGTAGTCGTCGGAGAGGATCTTCGCATCCAAGGTCACCGCAATGTCATGCCAATTCTCACCGTCGAAGGAGTAGGCGTAGGAATAGGTGGAGGTGCGCACTTTGGTTTTCAGCCATACATCCGCGCCATCCGGCACCTCGATTGCCTGATCGCGCAGGTATGAGGTGTATTCGTTACGATCAGATTGCGCGACTTCAATGACGCGGCAATTTCGTTTCTCATCCCAAGTAACGAACGCCCACGACCAGTTGGCATCGGAATAATAGTTGGTAAGACCGGCCATTGCCTGATAGGTGCGCGGGTTGAATTTCACGCGGGTTTCAGCGTCAAAGTTGAAGGCTTGCCAGCGGCGAGCCACCAGCGAAAGGTCGAAGAGGTTATGCAGCGAGCCTTGGCCTATAAGTTCCAGTGAGCCGCCTCCAACACGACCCATAGCCGCACTGAATGGCACTCGCAGCGTATTCCAGTCGTGCCCAAGCTGTTCGCTATCAAATTCATCATGTTGATCTCGGGTTTGCGGCGCAACTGTAGCGATGGCATCTTTGGGAGCCGCAACTTCTAACTGACCCCCATGACCGCCGACCACATGAGGCCAGCCGTCAGCATCCCATTCAACCTTTTGAATGGATGTTTCACGCCCCAGCGTGCACCAGCCGCGAGGGCCGATGCTAGATTCAGTGTCGTGATGCCAAGGCCGCCCGCACAGCGAAGCGTAATACCATTCGCCGCTGGGCGTGGACACCAATGCGCCATGTCCCTGCTTCTGCAACGGTGAACGCGGGGTGTCGTAATTGCCAATGAAGGGCTCGTCGCCAGGCATGACTTCAAAGCTTAAGGAGTCCAGTGTGCGCGAGCGCGCCACCGTTTCCTGATGATTGTAGGTGGTGCCACCTTCGGCACAGAACAGGTAATACCAACCGTTGATTTTATAAATATGAGGACCTTCGGTGAGTTTGACGTCGGTGCCAGCCCATATGGTACGCGCTGTTTGTGGCTTCAAACGCATTGTTGACGTGTCGAATTCAGTCAGAGTAATACCGTCGAATCGGTGATGATATTCGCGGTGATCCCAGGTCTGCTGCACCAAGTATTTGCGACCATCGTCATCATGGAACAGCGAAGCGTCGAAACCGACATAGTTGAGCTTGATTGGCTCACTCCAAGGGCCTCGAATGTCATCAGCAGTGACTAGGTAGTTGGTGCCGTCCTTGAAGGTGCCTGTCACCATTTTCACGTCGGTGTAAACCAGCCAGAACTTGCCGTCCGCATAGCTCAAGTCAGGCGCCCAAATACCGCCAGAAGAAGGATTGCCACGCATATCCAACTGAGAGACACGATCCAGCGGGCAGGTCACAAAATTCCAATGCGCCAAATCCTTCGACTCGTGGATGCGCACGCCAGGCCACCACTCGAATGTGGAACTAGCTATGTAATACGTGTCCCCCACCCGAATCATTGACGGATCTGGGTGGAAACCTGGGAGCACAGGATTAACAATGTTCATAACTGAAAATCCTTCTTCTCTGACATATATTGACAGAGGTATGCCCACACAATTCTCCCGTTTTGCGCGGGCATACCATTTGCAACTATTCCTTGCCGGCGAAGAACGCGTCTGGATTGGGCGCGGCCTTGAGCAGCACTTTGGTGTAGTCGTTCTGCGGATTGAGAATTACCTCATCACTTGGCCCATATTCGACGATGTCACCGTGATACATCACCATCACTTCATCAGAAAAATGGCGTGCGGTAGCCAAATCGTGGGTGATATAGAGCATGGCGAGCTGATCCTCGCGCTGGATGCGAGCAAGCATGGTGAGCACACCAAGTCGCAGCGACACATCCAACATCGACACAGGCTCGTCAGCGATAAGCACCTTCGGCTTGGGAGCGATAGCGCGCGCAATAGCCACACGCTGACGCTGACCACCAGACAGCTCATGCGGGCGACGCCACATATATGCCTCGGCCGGATGAAGATCAACGCGCTCGAGCAACTCAAGCGCCATATGCTCATATTCCTCTTCCGAAGAGGCCATATGGTTAATCTTCATCGGACGGGAAATGTGATGGTAGATGTTGTGGTAGGGGTTGAGCGAAGCGAACGGATCTTGAAACACCATCTGCACATTGTGTCGATAGTCGTACAGCGCCCTGCCTTTCTTGGGCACCGCCTTACCGTCGAGAGTAATTTCGCCGGATGTTGGGCTTTCCAAGCTCATAATCATGCGGGCGATGGTCGACTTGCCAGATCCTGATTCACCAACCAACGCAATAGTTTTGCCGGATTCGAGTGTGAAGTTGGCGTCTTTGACCGCATGAATCGTGGTGGTTTTCAGCCCATTACGCAGCTCGAAGTCTTTCTTGAGGTGCGAAACCTTGAGTTCGGACATGATGCTCTCCTTTACGCTTCGGTGACGTCTAGGCCGTGGCCGTCGCGCAGGAACTTGCCTCTGTCGCCGGTCAGGGACGGGAAGGAACTCAGCAGCTTCTGCGTGTACGGATGCTGGGCATGATGGAAGATATTGGCGGAAGTGTCATGTTCAACGATGACGCCATCTTTCATCACGGTGATAGTGTCGGTAATTTCCAACAGCATCGGCAAATCATGGGTGATGAAAATCACCGAGAATCCACGGTCTCGCTGCAGCTCAGCAATCTGCTGGATGATTTCGCGCTGCACCACCACGTCAAGTGCGGTGGTCGGTTCATCCATGATGATCAGCTGGGGTTCCAAGGCCAAGGCCATGGCAATCATCACGCGCTGGCGCATACCACCTGACAGCTCGAAGGGATAAGCAGCTAGACGGTTTGGATCCACATGCACGATTTCCAGCAGGCGTGCAGCACGTTCCATGCGTTCCGCTTTCGTCATGCCGGGGCAGTGTGTTTTGTACACATCGCAAAGCTGCTTGCCGATTTTAGTGACAGGGCTCAGAGAGTTCATCGCACCTTGGAACACCATCGAGCACTTGTCCCAGCGAAAATCACGCAGAGCTTTGCCCTCAAGGGCGCGAATGTCGATGTCCTCACCGGATTTGTCGTGGAAAATCACTTCGCCTGACTGCACTTTGCCTGGAGCTTTGAGCAGCTGGGTAATGCTATAGGCGAGTGTAGATTTACCGCAGCCGGATTCACCGGCCAAACCCATCATCTCACCGCGACGTAGGTCGAAGCTGGCATGCTGCACGGCGTGCACGGGCTTGGCGGTGTCGTAGACCACATCCACGTCGCGCACTGTGAGCAGTACATCATTGGGATCGAAGTTGGCCATGATGATGCCTCACTTTCCGTTTCGTGCGGCGCGCTTAGCTTTGCGCGCAGCTTCCTTGATGTCCTTCTCGGCTTTACGCATATCGCGCAGACGAGGATTAATGACCTCATCAATCGAGAAGTTAATGAACGACAGACCTGCGCCGAGCAGGGCAATCATGAGCCCTGGTGGCAGGAACCACCACCACGCACCGGCGTTGAGCGCCGAACCGTTCTGCGCGTAGAAAAGCATGGTGCCCAGTGAATACTGATTGGAAGAACCCAAGCCGATAAACGAGAGGGAAGATTCGCCGAGGATGGCACCAACCACACCGAAGGTGAACTGTGAAGCCATAACAGGCAGCAGGTTCGGCAGGATTTCAACGCAAATCACGCGCCACGGGCGCTCGCCAGCGATTTTGGCAGCAAGCACATAATCTCGACCGCGCATCGACAACGTCTGAGCCCTCAAAATTCGAGATCCACCAGCCCATGCTGTAACCGACAGCACTGCGATAAGCATCACTGTGCCCTTCTGCGGGATCATGGCAGCAATCACGATGGTCAACGGCAAGCCAGGAATAACAAGCATGACGTTGGTAATCAGAGCGAACAGTTCGTCAACCCATCCGCCGATGTACGTGCCTAGCACACCGAAGAAGGTGGACAAGACAATTGCGATGACACCGACCGACAGGCCAACAATCAACGAACCGCGAGTGGAATAGCCTAGCTGTGCGAGCACGTCTTGGCCGGACTTCGTGGTGCCAAGCAGATGTTCGGCGGAAGGCGCAGACAGGCCGATGTCACTAATGGCGTTGGGATCTTGGGTGAACAGTGGCAGGAAAACAGCAATCAGCACCACCATACCGAGGATACTCAATCCTGCAGTAAGTCGAGCAGAACGCTGAGGCAGCATGCGCTTAATGGCATCAAACTTGCTGCGCTTGGGAGCCTTAATTGGCTTGGCGGCAATAGTTGCATTTGCATTCGTCATGATAGATACCTCAGTCCTGCACTCGGGTGCGCGGGTCAACAATGCCATAAAGCAAATCGACAATGAAGTTGACTACAAGCACGGTGATCGTGATGATGAGGAACAACCCCTGCAGCAGGGCATAGTCGTTACCTTGCACTGCCTGCAGCATCATCTGGCCGATACCTGGATAGGAGAACACTTGTTCAGTAAGCAGGGATCCGCCGACCACATGGCCGAGCGAGGTACCAAAGCCAGAGAACGATGGCAGAACAGCGTTGCGCGCTGCATAGCCGTACTTAATGCGGCGAGGAGAAAGACCTTTAGCCTCGGCAACGGTGATGTAGTCCTCACCTAGAGTGGAGACCATCATGTTACGCATACCAATCACACCAGCACCAAGTGAGCTGCACAGAATAGCAAGCGCAGGCAAACAAGCGTAATACAGTGCTGAGGAGATAAATTCCCAGCTAAAACCGATGGTGGCTTCACGGTAGTTATATCCGCCAGATAATGGGAAAATGCCCAAAACCTTGGCGAACAGCCAGATGAAAATAAGAGCCAGCCAGAAGTAGGGCACGGACTGGAATACCGTGGCGGTGGGCGAGACGATGTTATCAAAACGCTTGCCATGACGCCAACCAGCAGCAATACCGAGCAGCTGCTGAATAATAAAGGAGATGATGGTGGTGCATCCAACCAGCGCAACAGTCCAAGGCAGCGCGGTGGCGATGCATTCGGTCACCTGGGTCGGGAAATAGGTGACAGAAACGCCCCAATTGCCGGTGAAGATATTCTTAACATATTCGAAGTACTGCTCAATGATCGGAGCATCACTGCTGCCGAGCATTGACTGGATCGCTTCCCTCGTCTCCGGCGCAACAGAACCACCCTTAGAAGCAAGACGGTCAATAAGCGAGTCGACCGGATTGCCGGGCATCATGCGCGGAATTGCGAAATTAATCGTAATGGCGAAAAAGAAAGCGACCAGATAGAACGCGACTTTGCGAAGATAAAATTTCATGGGTCGGATCCTCTGTTGCTGGTTGGATTGTAGTCGGGGCGGGCGGCGGTTAAACCGCCAGCCCCGATCATTTACTATTGTTGCCGTTTACGGCAGATTGGATTACTTCACCTTGAGGTTCTTAAGAACCACGGCGTAATCAGGGCTTGCCCACGGTTGCGGGTTCGCGTAGAGGTTGTCTTCGGTTGGGAAGTTGCTGAACTTATCAGACCAGAACTCCGTCAAACCACTCTGACGCAGCAGCGGAATGTACGGCATATCCTCGAAGGCATTCTTCTGGATAGTTGTGTAGGCCTCTTGCTTTTCATCTTCGTCAGTGGTGGAGTTGATGGTCTTCAGCGCCTGGTTCACCTCCTCGTTGTTGTAACGCGCGTAACCGGGGTACGCCGTTTCACCCTTGGGAGCGGTTTTCTCGCCGTTGAACCACTGGTTGTAGAAACCGTAAGCTTCGGTAGCATTTGGCATCCACAGGCCGTAAATCGTCAGGTCATAGTCACCCTTGCGCAAACCTTGTCCCCATTCGTTGGAGGAGACCTGCTTGGTGATGAACTCGATGCCGATTTCTTTGAGCTGCTGATTCATGACGTCCACTGCATTAATCCAGTCGGAAGTACCGTTGGTCACCGCAACCTCGAAACTCAGCTTCTGGCCGTCCTTCTCATAAATACCGTCAGAACCCTTGGTATAGCCAGCGGATTCAAGCAGCTTGATTGCTTTGTTTTGACGAGCATTCATCGGCACTGGGCCGTCGGAAACACTCTCGTCGAAGTATTCCTGATACTGCTGAGTTGGATAGAGAGAACCATTAATTTCGGTGTAGGAGTTGTTGAAAGCAAGCTTGTTGAGCTGCTTGCGGTTGATGCCGTAATAAATGGCCTTGCGCACAGCCTTGTCAGTAATTGGGCCAGTGCAACCGAGATCTGAGTTCGAGCAGGTGATCAGCGACACCTGGCTGGACGGCAGGTTCACAGTGGAAATATCCTTGCCTGACAACACATCAGCATTGACGATGTTCAGAGCAGCCCAGTCAAGTTCACCAGCCAGCAGTGCATCCTGCTTGGACTGATCAGAGGAATAGACCACAAAGCGCACGCCATCAACCTCAGGAGCGCCGCCATAGTAGTTGGCGTTGGTCTTGAGTGTGTATGCCATCGAATCGAAGTTGCCGCCCTCGGTGGTCAAAATACCGTAGGTCACAGCGTCTTCATTAGTGTCAGTAACTGGGTCAGACTTCTTCTCCCAAACGTGCTGCGGAACAATGTACACGCTCGTCAAGAAGCTCAGACCGTTAGCAGCCTGCGGCTCTTCGAATGTGAGCTTGACTTCAGTATCGGAAACCTTCTCGGCAGTGCCGTGGAAGCCCACCGTGTTCAGTGCGTCATTCTCAGTGAGCAGGTTGAAGGTGTACACCACATCGTCGGCGGTAACCTTCTCACCGTCAGACCAAGTCACGTCATCACGCAGCGTGACGTTAACAGACATACCGTCTTCAGCCATGGTGTATTCAGTGCCCAACAGCGGCTCAAGTCCCTTAGTGCCGTAGCTGTTGGTATAGAACATGGCCTCATACAAGCCACCCATAGTGCCGGTGACCGACAAGGACGAGAAAGGATTGTAGTTCACCGTAACAG
>CAVFKU010000052.1:4077-11579 GCA_963623245.1 Parabacteroides merdae | reverse complement strand
GTTGAAAACATTCTGGCGGAGAGCCAATCCCCTCTGCCAGTCGACGAACATACCCCACAAGCCATTGTTGAACTTGTGGAAGCGAACGAGCGAACCGCCGCATCCTTGAACGAAACTTGCGGCATTGACGACGTGGTGGCGGGCAATGTCATCACCGTCACTGCTGAGGAGGCCGAGGCGCTTGTCAAGCGTTTCGGCAGGATATACAACACCGGCTCATGCGTGCGCCCTTGCACGCTGGACGCCCCACTGACAGGTAGCCGCGCAGCCGATGCGGTTGCCGCGCTGAATGATGTGCGAGCCGAACTCAAGTATTCCGACGGTTCCACGGCCTTACGCGCCGTCGATTGGAACAAAGCCCAGTTGGCCGCACTCGCCGAAGAAGCTTCGCAAAGCGGGCTCGCTGCCGGCAGCAAACACACCGTCACTGGGCGTATCAAGCAGACCACCTATCCCGTGCCGTTCGCCGTGGAACGCGCCGACCCCTCCGTATTCGCCTGGGAGTTCAACGGCGAGCCCCTGTTCCTGTTCATTGCCACCGAAGACGCCGACGGCAACTGCATTGACCCGCGCGACGGGCGCACCCATATGCCCCTGCGCGTTGCGAAAAGCATCGAGGAGTTGTCGGATGCTGCCGGTGGGCGAGAACGCGAAATCGACCTGCTTGTGCGCGGCGATCTGAATACCGAAGGCCGTGTCATGACGGGCTGCTTCTGGGCGCCCGAACTGCACGTCATCGACGGCAGACTATCCATTCTGTTCATGCCCTGCTTCGACGGCGAGGCCACCAACCCCGACGGCACACCCAACGAGCGTGCCGGCAAACCGGATATGTGGACGGGCAGTTGCCACATCATGCAACTCAAGCAGGACGATCAAGGCAACGACCTCGACCCGCGCGATGCGGCCAACTGGAGCGTTCCCGAACCGATTCTTAGGTCTGACTCAAGTGCATTGAACCCCGTGCAGCGCATCAGTCTGGACATGACAGTGATCGCAGATTCTGGCAACTGGTATTACGCGTGGCAGCAGGTCGGCAGCGTGTGGATCGCGCGATTCGACCCGAAACACCCAGCTAGGCTGACCAGCGACCCGAAGCAGATCATCGTCCCCGAATTCGCATGGGACAACGCCATTGCCGAAGGCCCCAACGCCATCGTGCATGACGGCACGATCTTCCTGATCTATTCCGGTTCGCTCGTCGGCATCGACTACACCACCGGCTTGGTCACCGCACCCGCCGACCAACATGTTGACCTGACCGACCCTGCCGTCTGGACCAAGCTTGACTATCCGTTGCAGAAATCTGGCGTATTCAACAATGAATGGCAACTCGGCACCGGCCACGGCATGTGGTCGCACGACGAGGACGGCAACCTCATCTACGTGTTCCACAACGCCGAATATGGCAACGGCCGCTACGGCGGACGTGACGCCCAAGTGCGCAGGGTGCACTGGTCGGCCGAGAACATGCCGATTCTCGACATGCAGCGTGATGAGGAGCTTGATCCTGCCTATGCGGATGTGACGATGAAAATCACAGTGAGGTAATCACGCCTCGCTGTGCCGTGCCGCACTGTGTGGCTTTGCTTTCTGATTTGGTATAACGTTGTAAATCTGCTATATTCAACGTTGTAAATCCTGTTATTTATAGCAAGACAAGGACTAAGAACAATGGCTGTGTACAACAATCCGATTGTGTTGCAGCGGGCTGACCCGTGGGTGCTTAAAGTTGATGGCGAATACTGGTTCACGGGTTCCGACCCCGAATACAACTGCATTGCCATCCGTCACGCCTCCAGCATCAACGAGTTGCAGAAGGCTCCTGAAACCGTGGTGTGGCGCAAGCATGATTCCGGCCCGATGAGCAAATACATTTGGGCGCCGGAACTCCACCGCATCAATGGCGCGTGGTATATCTACTTTGCCGCCGCTGAACGCGAGTTTGAGCCCAACGGCATGCCCACGCACCGCATGTACGTGCTGGAGAACACCGATGAAGACCCCACCAGCGACAACTGGGTGGAGAAGGGGCAGATCGTCACGCCCATCGATTCGTTCTCGCTCGACGCCACCACCGAAGTCATCGACGGCGTGCAGTACTTGGTCTGGGCACAAAAAGACCCAAACATCGAAGGCAACTCCAACCTGTATATCGCCAAAATGGCCAACCCGTGGACGCTTGGCAGTGAGCCTGTGATGCTCACCAAGCCCGAATACGACTGGGAATGCATTG
The DNA here is from genome assembly GCA_963623245.1 of Parabacteroides merdae. GTDB lineage: Bacteria > Actinomycetota > Actinomycetes > Actinomycetales > Bifidobacteriaceae > Bifidobacterium. Next base: position 9,343 of record CAVFKU010000052.1, on the reverse strand, counting down.
ATTTCCTCGTCAACGAGGGGCCTGCCTTCCTGTTCCACGGAGACAAGATCTATATCACATATTCAGCTTCCGGCACCGGCGTTCCCTATGCTGTGGGTCTGCTGACGGCCGATCGCGGGGCTGATTTGCTCGACAAAGGCAGCTGGGAGAAGAGCCCTGTTCCCGTGTTCAAGACCTGTGCGGAAAACGGGCAATATGGCCCAGGGCATAACTCATTCACCAAGGCCGAAGACGGTGAAACCGATCTGATGATCTACCATTGCCGCAACTACACCGACATCAAAGGCGATCCGCTGTTCGACCCGAACAGGCACGCCCGCGTCGGCGTGGTGCGGTGGACGGGCGCCGGCCCTGACTTTGGTGTGCCGACGCCCGATACGCTCTGGACGCCGGCCACCACGGAAGTCCTGCCCCCAGATGGCGGCGCTATGGCCGGTTCTGCCGTTGCATGAACTAGCCAGTGAAGTGATGTAAACCAAGAGAACGGCGCTTGCAGAAGGCGCCGTTCTCTTGGTTTATACAGCGTTAATTTATTTGTACAACATCAGGCAGTTTGTACAACGATAGAAATCCATGTATAGTGTTTTTACAACGTTGAAACTGGGCAATGCGGCTCGAATGCGAGTTTTGGCCTGTGCTGCACATACAAGAAACGTTGGCAAATAGCAGATATCTCCTAAATCGGGGAGAACGGTGAGAAAAGAGACAACATGGCATTGTTGCGACAATCACCTGTGATGCGCCGCTTCGCCAGAGCGGCTGCTGCCGTACTCGCGGCCACGGGGCTCGTGCTGGGAATGTGCGGTTGTGGAGCAAGCTCCAGCGAAAGTAAGACCATCTATTTCTGGAACAACCTAGTCGGCGACGATGGCCCCGCCATGCAGCGCATCATCAAGGAATACAATGCGCAAAGCGAATACAAAGTGGTATTCCAGCCAATGAACGGCGCTGACTTGACCACCAAGATTTATTCCGTGATGCAAACCGGCAAGAACATCCCCGACATCATCATCGGCGATCAGTTCCAGACCGCCGTGCTTGAATCGCAAGGGCTGCTCAACACCATGGACGAATGGCAGCAATACGCTCCCGACCTGAACGAAGACAGCTTCCTGCCGGCAACCTGGACCGGCGTCACCGTCGACGGCAAAGCCTACGGCATTCCGCTGTACCTGTTCCAGATGGCGATTTATTACAACAAGGAGCTCGTCAAAAAGTACAATCTGCAATACATTCTCGACGATGGCTTCGTCACCATTGACGAGATCAAAGACCTTAAAGGCAAGCTGCCCGAGGGCGTGTACGGCTTAACATATGGCAATCTGCCGTGGGCTTTCATGTCGTTGCTGTACGGTGCCGGCGGCACGCTGGAAAACGACATGGACGACCTAACCAAGGACGTGTGGCGCAAGCCAATGCAGAAGCTCAAGGCCGCTTATGACGCCGGTGTTGTGGCTCCACTGGATGTTGACGGCGAACAGGCCTTTGGCTCAGGCAAGGCAGTGTTTGCTCAACTTGGCACTTGGGCACAGGGCAATATGTCGGAAACTCTGGGCGCCGACAAGATCGCCGAGGCAAACACTTTGCAATACGACGACAAGAATTTCGTGAACTTCTTCTATCAGTGCAACTGGATGCAGCTGAAAGATCCGCACCGCTCTCAAGCCAAGTCCAAGGCGGCTGCTGATTTCGTCAAGTACGTTTATGAGAACTGGATGGATTGGTCTGAGGTCGGCTCGATTTCCCCGGCCTACCGCGACCTGAACAATCCTGAATACCAGAAGCTCATCCAAGCCTCCTTCACGAACAGCAAGAAGGAACGCTCGTACATCAAGACCTCCAACTACATCTACGGCGGCTACGCCACTGCCGGTTGGGGCACCTACAACGATATCGTCTACGGCAACGTCGGCCTTGAAGACGGTTTGAAGACCCTGGACCTCATGGCGCAAGGGCAGATCGAAATTCAGGAGGAATCGTGATGAGCACCGCGAAAACCTACGCATCGGCGAAATCTATGAAACGTAAGAACTCGATCTGGCATGCGCTGCCATATATTGCCCCGCACTTCCTTATCTTCGCGGTGTTCGGCATCATTCCGATTCTTTTCGGCATCTATCTGGCGTTCACCCGCTGGAACATGGTGGGCGCGCCGGAGTTCGTGGGGTTGCAGAATTTCATCAAGATCTTCGACCCCAGCACCTACTTCTATTCGATTTTCTGGCGCGACCTCGGCCACACGCTTCTGTTCGTGGTGATCAGCGTGCCGCTGACGATCGTCGTGCCGCTGCTGCTGGCCACGGCGCTGAGCAAGAAGGGGCTGAAAGGCGTCGGCCTGTTCCAGGCGATTTTCTACATCCCCGGCCTGATTTCCATTGCGGCTGGCGCGCTGGTATGGCGCATGGTGTTCAACTCGCAGTTCGGCTTGCTCAACACCACGCTGAACACCGACATCAACTGGCTCGGTAAGAACCCCTATGCATGGATTACCATCTTCGTGTTGGTGCTGTGGGCCGGCATCGGCGGTAATCTCGTCATCTACCGCTCGGCGTTGTCGGGTGTTGACGAAAGCCTGTACGAAGCCGCCAAAATGGACGGCGCGGGCTCGGTCAGGATCTTCTTCTCGATCACTTTGCCCGAAATCAAGCTGCCGCTGTTCTATACCACCATCATGACCACCACAGGCGCGTTCAACGTCTGGGGTCAGCCGGTGATGTTGACCAACGGCGGGCCGAACTACACCACCCAGGTGTTGCTGATGGATATTCGAAATCTCGCTTTCCCCGCCGGCCCCGCCGCCGCGGGCATGGCGTCCGCGATGGCGCTGCTGCTGGGCATCATCCTGATGGCCATTGCCGCCGTCCAACTGATCTTCATGAACAAGGAGGACTAAAGCATGTCCACTGCAACTACCGCAACTGTTTCAAATACTGCAAATACCGCAGCTGCTGCAGCGTCCGTAACCGCCGCGCAAATCCCAGACAACAAAGTCAAGCACATCACGCCTTCGCTGGTGGCGGTGTATGTCATTCTCACTGTGTTGGCAATCGTCTGGTTGCTGCCAGTAATCTACACAGTGAGCACCTCGTTCAAGTCAGTGGCCGAGTTCACCTCCGACGCTTACACCTTCCTGCCAGCGAAGTGGGTGCTTGACAACTACATGACACTGGTCGAATCTTCCGCCAGCTACCCTGTGGTGAACTGGCTAATCAATTCGCTTATCATCTCCACGGTGTTCGCACTGCTGTCCGTCACTATCGTGGCACTGGCCGGTTTCGGCTACTCCCGCCTCAACTTCAAGTATCGTGACACGCTGTTCTTCGTGCTGTTGCTCATTTCGATGTTCCCCGCGGTGGTCAACATGATCCCGCAATACCGCATTATTGCCTCGCTCGGCTGGGTGAACACCTACTGGGCGTGCATCGTCCCTGGTTTGGGCAATGTGGCGAACATCTTCCTAGTGCGCAACTTCATGAAAGGCATCCCGAAGGAACTTGACGAGGCTGCGGAAATCGACGGCGCATCCGACTTCCAGATCTTCCTGCGCATCATGCTGCCGGCCATCCGCCCGATTCTGATCGTGATCTTCCTGTTCAGCTTCACCGGTGCGTGGAATGATTTCCTGTGGCCCACCTTGGTGTTCAACGACATCAATAAGATGCCGGTCACCGCAGGTCTGCAGTTGCTGAGCAACCAGATGGGGCAATACAACCAGATGGGCTCCCTGATGGCCGCCACCTGCATGGCGATCATCCCCACCCTGCTGCTGTTCCTGTTCGCGCAGAAGTACTTCCTGCAGTCGCTGAACATCACCTCGGGCTTGAAGGGCTAAGGAACCATAAATGGATGCGCAGCGCGATAATCTTCAACTAACGCCGCCGATGCCGCTGGCGCGCAAGGCCGAGCGTGTGCTGATGATTATCGCCGCCGCGTACAACGTGCTGATGGCTTCGATCACCATGTTCGTGTTCACCAACTGGTTCAGGGGCAAGGCCTACGACCTGCTGGAAAGTCAGGGGTTGCTCACCTCGAGCTACAGCACCGTCGACAACGCCTCCACTGTGGCCGGCATCTATGCGCTATTGGTGCTGATTGTGGGCATCGTGAGCTTCACAGTGGCCATGCGCGCGTTGCGTCCCGGAACGATCAGCCGTGGGGTCATCATCTGGCTGGCGATTGTGGTGGTGTTTTCACTGGGAACGATGGATTTGATCGGCTTGGCGCTGTATTCGGTCGCGTTGGCCATCTATCTGGCGCGCAACAAGGCGATTTCCATCCGGCAGCAGGAGATCGATCGCTGGCAGACGGCGCACTGACTTCAGCCATTCGATATTCCACCTGTTTGTGGACGATATATTGGTGTCAAGTGCCGCTGTGGCCCAGAATCGCGCGCGTAAGCGGTACCGTCAGGGAGGTTGTTATGAAGGCTTTGAACCCGCCGATGGGTTGGAACAGCTGGGACAGTTACGGCACCACCGTCACCGAGGAAGAGGTACTGGCGAACGCCGCGTTGATGGCCGAACAGCTCAAGGACGCGGGCTGGAACACCGTGGTCGTGGACATTGCATGGTATGACCCGACAGCCAAAGCGCACGGATACAACACGGACGCACCACTGGTGCTTGACGAATACGGACGCCAGTTGCCCGATCCGGCACGTTTCCCCTCGGCGGCGGGCGGTGCGGGGTTTGCGCCGCTGGCCGAGCGCATTCACGCAATGGGGTTGGACTTCGGCATTCATGTCATGCGCGGCATTCCGCGTCTGGCTGTCGAACGCGATCTGCCAATCAAGGGCACTTCGTGGACGGCACGGGACGTGGTGGATAAGGAACATGTGTGCGTGTGGAACCCCGACAATTATGGTCTCGACCAGTCTCATCCCGGCGCGCAGGCTTGGTATGACGCGCAGATCGACCAGTTCGCCGAGTGGGGCGTGGATTTTCTCAAAGTCGATGACATGCAAACCCCGTTCCACCGCGACGAGATTTTCGCCTACCATCAAGCCATCGAACGCGCCGAGCAGACGCACGGCCGTGCCATCACGCTGTCGCTGTCGCCCGGCGGCTGGCTGTCCACAACGCATGTCGATTTTCTGCGTCAGGTGGCTCAGATGTGGCGCATCAGCGACGATCTGTGGGATCGATGGGATGATATCAAGGCACAGTTCGCGCGCTTGGCACGTTGGGCGCCGTTCCAGCAGACCGGGCATTGGGCCGACGCGGACATGCTGCCGCTGGGGCATATCGGGCTGCGAGCCGAGCGAGGA
>CAVFKU010000052.1:0-4067 GCA_963623245.1 Parabacteroides merdae | reverse complement strand
GCGCCGACCATCGCGGCGACGGCTACACCGGAGCCGAGCGAGGAGACGACCGCCAATGCGCGCTCAGTGAGGAGGAACAGCGCACGTTGCTGACGCTGTGGTGCATGGGACGCTCGCCTCTGATGGTCGGTGGCGACCTGCCTACCAGCGACGAAAAGACGTTGCGGTTGCTTGCCAACCCGGCTTTACGCGAAGTGAGTGCCGGTTCGGTGCACAACGCCGAAATCATCCGCGAGCCGCTGGCCGATGTGTGGGGCGAAAGCACCGAACATGCCGGCGAATACATCGTATGGCGTGCAGACGCAGCCGATTGGGGCAATGGCGTCGCCACCGCCCATCCCGGTGGGGTGTACGCCGCTCTGTTCTGGACGGGCAACGATCCCAAACAGGTGCGCGTGGCGCTTTCGTCGCTGGTCGGACTTGAGCGATCCGGCAAGCAGTGGCGCATACGCGATTTGTGGCACGGCGAAGGCGAATCGAGCGTGCATCTCGAAGGTGAGGGGGCATATCGTGACCTTGTGGCTCAACTGGCACCTCACGGGGTGGCATGGCTGGTTTTGGAAGCTAGCGAATAAGACGCGGCGAAAGGATTGAGATGACCGATAAGACGAACGATACGATGAACGATACGATGAACGATGCAATGAACGATATGACGACTGATAAAGCGAACGAGCCGTATGGCTATGTGCTGGTGCACTTCATCGAAGACCCGGACGGATATGCCGAGAAGATTTACATGGACATCTCCGACGGCGACAATCCGCGCCGCTGGCTGCCGTTGAATCATGGCGAGCCGTTGCTTGTCTCGAGTCTCGGCACCACCGGCGTGCGCGACCCGCATATCATCCGCAATCCGCACACCGGCAAATGGTATATTATCGCCACCGATTTGCGCGTGTTCGGCGGTGACGACGCCGGATGGTTCGAGTGGACGCGGCATGCCAGCACCAATCTGATCATCTGGGAGTCGGCGGATCTGGTGCATTGGAGTGAGCCGCGCATGCTTGATGTGTCGCGCAAGCCCGATGGCACGCACCTTGAACTTGGCATGGCGTGGGCGTGCGAATGCCTGTGGGTTCCCGATTTCTACCCGATGGGTCAGGAGCGCGACGGCAGCCGGGGCGCATTCGTGATGTATTGGTCAAGCACGGTGTTCGCCGCCGACGATCCGACGCATTCCGACGACAGCATCACATGCACCGTGCAATGGGGTTCCACCACCGACTTCACCCAACACACGTTCGAATACGGCGGCGTGTTCATCGACACGGGTGGCAACAGCATCGACACCACGATGATCCAACGGCCGCTGGCGAGCGGCGGCATGCGCACCTATCGCATCACCAAGGACAACTCCTTCGGCAACGGCATTTGGATGGATTCGACCGACGAGCCGCGCTGGTGGGAGCCGTCAGTTCAGTGGCACACTGTGCAACGGCATATCGGCGCCGGTTATGTGCCGGACGGCAACCCCAGTGGTGTGGAAGGTCCCGCTGTGTTCGCCAACCATCACAACGGTTCCAACGTTGTAACAGATTCAGACGAGTGGTATCTCTTCGTGGATGTGATTCCCTCCATCGGCTATCAGCCGATGATCAGCCGCAACTTGGACGCCGGTTTCCAGCCGTTGGATGACCCCGATTACTTCCTGTCGCCGCACACCAAACACGGTGGCGTCGCCTCCCTGACCCGCGAGGAATACACCCGTCTGCGCGACGCCTATCTGTCTTAAAGCCGACTAGCTTGCAAAGAGGTTGCCGGGGAAACCAGCGCTTCTCTTGGCGTGGCGGGTGGCGGTCAATAGGGCGCAATCGAAGCGAAAGTGAGCTCGCAGTTGTTGCGGTTGGGTGACGAAAAGCGCGGTGGCCAATCCGTCGGCCAGAGCCGTAAGGGTCTGTTGGGCACAGTGGTCGCCATTCACGTAGACCCAAGTGGCCGCAACTTGGGTTGCGGGCTGTCCGTCAATGGCGTTGAGCAAGTGATGCAACCGGTATTTCGCGGCCTCGCCCCAGTGGCGTCGGCTGGGGGCGCTGGCGCAGAACGCGCCCGAAGTCACGCTGGCCGTGCCCACCGCACGGGCAGGGTCGGCTGGATCTTCAAGTGCAATGGTGATCGGGATTTCAGGGGAGTGGATAAGCAGATCACCGCCGGCGTCGATGACGAACCGAGGCGAAACGGGGCGAATCATCGAAGCAATCAGATCAACCAGATAGCCCTTGCCACACGCGCCGAAGTCCAACGACACCGGGCGATCGGTGACCAATGTGGTGCCGTGGCGCTCCACATCACAACGCCACGTGGGCCGGCCGCGCAACGCGCCCAAGCGTTCGCCGGCGTCGGCTTGAATGACAAACGAATACGCGGCGTCATAGCCCAGTCGAATCAGGTCCTCGCCCACGCAAGGGTCGATGGCACCTTCGGTGGCATCGCTCAGCTGGTCGTATAACTCGAACAACTCGAGCGCCCAGTCGGGGAAATCGAACGAACCGCCGTGGCGAGCCTCGCGCATGGCAGTAACCAACGAATCTTGGCGGAAGCGCGACAGCGCGCGCTCATAGCTGTCGATACATGTCTCGATGGCCGTTCGTTCGCACGGCTGCGCCGACTGAACCAACAATCCGGTGCCCAACGCATCGGGGAATGCCAGCGTATACGGCATGCAGTCGGCCAGAGAACTCATGATCCTATCCTAAGCGGGCAGCATAGGCTCTTCGAGTGTGGCGATTCACGCGCGGCGCTGGGTGAGAGTGTAGGCGGCGAACAGCACGGCGAGCCAGATCACACCGGCCGCCACCGCAATGCGATAACTGTCCGAAAAGCACATCAGCACCACGATAAGCGCGAGGAACGCAATCACCAGATAGGGCATGACCGACGCGAACGGCAGTTTGAAACCGAGACGATCCAACGCCTGAGCGCCCTTGAGCCCTTTGAGTTCGGCGGGGCCGTCGCCACCGGCCACCACGCGCCGGAACTTCACTTCGGTGATCATGATCATTGTCCAGTTGATTACGGCGGAAATCGTCGCAATGGACATCAGATAGTTGAACGCGAAATCGGGCCATACGAACACGACCACCACGGCAATGGCAATGATGATCGCGGAAGTGATGACGCCGCCGACCGGCACGCCGCGCGAGTTGAGCTTGCCGAGCCAGGCAGGCGCGTTGCCCTGCTTGGCTAGCGAATACAGCATGCGTGAGTTGGCGTACAGGCCGGAGTTATAGACGCTCATCACGGCGGTGAGGCACACGAAATTCAGAATACCGGCGGCGGCGTGCACACCCACCGAATCGAAGATCTGGACGAACGGGCTGGACTTGCCGTCGATGGTGTTCCAAGGCACCACGGCCATGATCACGCCCAGCGCGCAGATATAGAACACGAGAATACGCCAGATGATGCTGTTCGTCGCTTTCGGGATGGTGGTGCGCGGTTCGGCGGTTTCGCCGGCGGTGATGCCGATGAGCTCGGTGCCGCCGAAACTGAACATCACCACGACCAGCGCCATCATCAGGCCAGTCCACGTGCCGTCGGCACTGCGCGACATCAGGCCGTTCGGCAGGAAGCCGCCGCCCACGTTGAACCAGTTGGCAATGGAGGCGCGCACGCCCGAAGCGGTGGGCACGTTGGCGATAATCACCCACAGGCCGCCGAGAATCATGGCAATGACGGCCACGATCTTGATGGCGGCGAACCAGAACTCGAACTCACCGAACTTGCTCACGCCCAGCAGGTTCAGCGCGGCGATGGCCACCAGGAACACCACGGCGGACACCCACTTGGGGATGTTCGGGAACCAGTAGTTGACGAACGAACCCACCACGGCCAGCTCCACCATGGCCACCAGTACGTAGTTGAACCAATAGTTCCAGCCGGAGATGAAACCGGCGCGTTTCGACCAGTAGCGCGTGGCGTAATAGCTGAACGCGCCCGCCTTCGGATCTTCCACCGCCATTTCCGCCAGCGCGCGCACGATCATGAAAATCGCCAGTCCGCCGATCAAATACGCCAGCAGAATGGACGGGCCAGCCAGCGCAATCGACTCGCTTGAGCCATAGAAC
>CAVFKU010000051.1:0-11764 GCA_963623245.1 Parabacteroides merdae | reverse complement strand
TGTTTGCAGCGCGCTCTTGCGCGCGCTTGAAACGACAGTGAACACTACGGGGGTGAGGAGAGCCCCTTGGGGAGCTGCTCACTAGGGGTGTAACGCGCGGTTTTGTTGCGAAAAGTCGCGGGGGGGGGTATATTATTGCCTCTAAAGAAGTAGATAAGAGGACTGAGGTTGTCCTTGCTGGAAGTGGTGCGCAGTTTGGAAAACTGTGCAAACGAAAGAGATTTCGGGGTGATGAAGATGCATCGTCATGTGAATTCCTCTAAGTCGGGTCTGTGGGCTGGCGTGTGGCGTCGGGTGTTGACGTCGTTGGTGGCGTGGTTGGTTGCATTTGCCACGCTCGCGGCGGGTGCGCCCGTGGCAACAGCCAATGGTGAAGAGGCGCAGTTGCTTGATGCACTGACTGCCGCGCAGCAGTCTGCGCAAGAAACTGCCGCTAAGTCGGTTGATGAGGCCGAGTCTCAGAGCACTACCGAAGCTAATGCGCAAGAAACAAGCGAACAGAACGCTGATTCCTCGGATTCTTCCAGCTCTTCGGATTCCAGCAATTCCAGCGATTCCAGCGATTCTTCCGACTCTACTAACTCGTCTGATTCGTCCAACGGTTCCAGCAGCAGCGAGACTCAAACCCCCGACGCTTCCTTTACCCCCACTAAGGACGAGACTAAAAACTCAGACACTACAGACACCTCCAGCAAAGACACTTCCTCCACCAGCACTTCCAGCAAGAAAAACAACTCCACGAAGAAGAATTCCACCAAGAAGAACTCCAGCGCCACAGACAAGAACAGCTCCACTGAAAGCAACAAGATTGCCACAGCAAGCGAAACAGAGGACGAGGAAACCACCAAAGAAACCACTGATTTCAACCAGCCCACGAATGTTGGCAGCGACAAGGAACAGACTAAAGACAAGCTCGCCTTCAACACCACTTTGACAGGCAAGTCCGTCACTGCTTTGCGCCCGAATAACGACAGCAGCAGCTCTATCGGCACCACCTATGCGCAAGATTCCTTCATGCTCTCCAGCGGCACAGGCAGCGAACCGGCAACGGTTACGTGGCAGGTTTCCCCGCAATACAGCGAAGGCTACGTGGGCGGCGCTTTGAAGGACGAAGTTTCAGATTTCAACTATCGTGACGCCGTCACCCTGACCATCACCGTCCCGTATATGTATTACGACATGACGGACAGCAAGCAGCTGAAATACACGGTCAAGAAGAAGGAATGGCTGGAAAAGAACGGCCAAGGTGAAAACGGCCCCCGCCTGCAAATCAACTTCCCCACCAGCCTGCCTTCCAACTGGGAGTATTGGGTTGACACTGAGGGTGAAGGCAATTACCACAAGATCACGAATGACAACAAAACAGATTACGTGTCCGGCACAATTGTGGCGCGTTACGTTGGCGATGGCGCTTATCAGATGGGTTCCACCAACCCTGAAGCGTTGACGGCTGCTGTGCGTTTCCAGAACGCTGCTGAAAACATGGGTGCTCTGCTGACCGGCAAGCTGAAGTATTATTCCTACACTGACGGCAACCACGTAACGCATTCCGCTCCGAACTTGCTGCCCAGCCAAGACAATGCTGAGAACAAGCCGGGAGCTGTGCATTCGATGACGCTGGTGAACTCGGCGCTGTCGTGGAGCCAGAGTGTTAAGACACTGAAGATGCCTGCGCTGTGGGATCGCTATAACTACGCTGTGTACGAGGTGGAGATTGAGAACACCACCAGCTCCGACCAAGCTTCGGCGATTAAAGCCACTGAGTTCCAAATGTTTGTCTCTTCCGCTGCTGTTGACACGAGCAACAACAATGGTGTGACCGAAGAGGACTTCATGTCGTGGGAATGGAAGGAAGGCGGCGAAGATAACTTCGCTTCCATTGACCCCAATGCCAAGGAATATCAGGGTGAAGAAGGCCGTAACAAGCTCAAGTCAAAGTGGTTTGCTGGCAAGCCTTTGGAAGGCGGTTTGCTGATTTATAACATCACCAACACTTCCGAATCCACGTTGAGCGCTTTGGATATGGACAGCTTTTCGAACGCTTCAGATCTTGGCTTCGAGACCATGCCATATCGCCACACCACCGGCGATTTGGTGGCAGTGCAGCCTGGCCAAACCCCTGGCAAGGCAATGAAATACGACAATGAAACCGCGTTGTATCCTGCCTCAAAGGCCACGGAAGGCCAGTCCAGCAAGGTCAAGCTTCTGGTTGCTGTGCCGTACACCACCAACTGGCAGTGCAAGACCGACAACACTGGTGCGTGCGTGAAAGACACTGTGGGCGAGAATGCTGGCAAATATTCTTACGCCAAGCAAGCCGAATTCCGCCTTGACGGCAGCGTGTATTTCGGTCCAGAAAATGTGGACACGGTGTACACATGGTCGAAAACCAAGCGCAATCTGAATGATTTGATGTGGCCTTCGTTGAGTTTTAAGCAGACGAAGAGCGTGGTGGATCACGATAAGTCAGCAGACCGCACGGCGTATAAGCAGTCGGGCACTTCATATTTGGGTGAAACTGAGAGTTATGTCATTCATAACATGACGGTGTCGGGCAATGTGCCCATGTTCGGCGCGTTCGACAATGTGCTTGTGCAGTCAGAACTAGACAAACAACAGTCGCTGCTCGGCCAGACCACTGGCTCGTCGTCCTTAAGCGGCGCCAATCTGGACACTGCTGCCGAAAAGGCCGCGTTGAAGGAAGCTAATGCGAAGCGTGGCACTACAGATGGTGGCGCATGGCTTACGGACACGCTTCCTGAAGATTTCCGCATCACCTCGGTTGATATTCGCATGAAGAAGTCTGATTTGCCTGAAACGCTGATTGACGAAGCATTGCGCAACAACCACAAGGACGACAAGAATTACGATCCTTCCACAGCGTCTAAGGAAGATCGTGACGCGGTGCGCACACAAGCAGCGCAGTTGTGGTACCGCCAATGGTTTATGGCGAATGATGTGAAGACGAATGGCGGCATTGACGGCCAGCAAACAACAGCGCAGATTCTCGAATATGAGACAACCACTGAATACGAGACTGCCAAGCAGGCGAATGTGAAGCACGGTTCCACCGAGAAGAACATCACTTACACCGAAACGAATGAGTGGAAGGGGCTTGGCAAGGCCACTGAAACGCCCAGTGATGACGAGAAAGACCCAGATTATTGGGTGTGGACGATCACAGTGCCGAAGACCACGTACAAGAACCCTACAAAGGATTCAGCAGGCAATCTGCTGCCAGCAGACAAGAATGGCAATGCGCTTCCTGAAGATGCGACGGGGCGCATCCGCATTCGTTTGGCCAACCGTATTCCTTCGTCCACGTTCGATATCAACGAAAACGGCGTTGTCACCGCAAAAGACACAGTGATCCCTGGTGAGATTCGCATTAATGGCGTGATGGACTACCCATTGGACGAATTCAAGAACACGGTGACAAGCCAATACAGCCGTCGTCAATTCCAGTCGTCCACGCAGATGAATCATGCGGAATATATGTATATGGATTTGCAAGCGACGGACGACGCAGTGTTCAAGCCAGAATTGCCCCAGCCGAAGGTCACTTCCAAGGCCTTCGCCACGAACCCTGGCACCAATGCAGAAACAGTGAACCATGAAGTGCAGGCGCCGCTGAACCAGGCGAATTCAGGGTATCGCTTCAGTTGGGGCAATGCCGCTAAGGGCAGCCATATGAAGCCTGCCACGCTCACGATTCCCTTCTATGAGAACTCGTCAGATGTTGACAAGGGCAAGACACTTGTTGACAAAGAGGTTGTAAAACCTGTATCGGATGGTTCAGGCGTTAGTAAGGCTTATGCAGAAGTTCGCTTCAAAACTGACACGGTTACTATTTCCAAAGAATCGTTGCGTTATTTGTCTGGCAAGGGAAACATTGTCAGCATCACGTTGCAAGACAATTTGTTCCATTGGGCTAGTCGAAATAATTCCGGTTATTGGGCAAAAGATGCAGGCACAACCTACACGTGGGCTCAAATCGAGAAAATGGCCGACACTGGCCAAAAGGACGAGAACGGCAACACGATTTACAAGGACGTGGTGTTCACTCGCGGCTCCAAAGAAAATGGAAATACGGAAGCGTGGGGCAAAACCGTCAAAGCCAGCGATGGAACCACGTATACTTCCGAGCTCTACAGCATCACCATCACTTATTCTGACTTCAAAGCGAACACTTCGCCTAGCGAAACGCCAAACTTTGACGACGACAACACATGCCTTGAAGTGAAGGGCACGCCAGTCAAATTGGAAGACTTGAGCTTGGAAGCCACATGGGCCACCGACTACCCTGACGTGCCTAAGCGCACTGAGGAAGAAACCGCTGAGCACTGGAAGACATACAAAGACGAGTATCGCAAGCACAACAAGCAGGCGCGCGCTCACTCCCACTTGCTCAAATCCACTCTGCAGCCCAAGATTGACGTGCAGAGCTTCACGGTCAAAGACACCACTTACAACGTGAATAACACAAACCGCCAATATAGCGACGGCACGCTTGAAACCACGTATGGCGACCCGCGTGCTGGGTATTTGGTCAAGCTGGGCAATATCGCCACCGAAGATCAATACACTCCCGCCCGTTTCAGTGTGGACTTAATGGATGGCACAGGGCTGTATAGCTTTGTTGAAGACGAGGTGCGCGACGGTTTCCACACGCATCATGTGGGCTTGATGGACAAGTTGTTCACGTTGGGTGACTTCACTTCGCTCACGCTGAAGTATTACGAGGGTGCTGGAACGGAAGTGAAAACCGTTACCATCACCAAAGAAGACTTGGACAACAAATACACCGTGCCCACCGATTTGGCGCTTCCTTATTCAACATGGGCCCGGAGCTACAAGTACGTGCTGCCGCAATCCGCATGGAACAATGGCTTCCTCTATGGCTTGGACGTGAACTATTCCTCTGTGGGCAACCAAGCACTTTCCAATGCCATCGAGTTCTTAGGCACGCCTTCAGGCACCATGGAAACAATGCCGTTGACTGGCCTGTTCGGCTCGTTGAGCGAAGATAAGGACGCGCGCATTGACGAAGAAACCACCACGGCGGTCAAAGATACCGCTGCGTTGAAGCCCGTTATGCCTGACATGTTCACAGGCGAAGCGTTCTATACGAACACCACCGGCGACGCCAAAGCTGACGACGCCACTGGCACTGGCAAGGCGCCAAGCGACGCGGTGACCGGCGATGCCGCTTCTGGCTCCACTTCCGATACTACGTCTGGCTCGGCCAGCGGATCGTCTTCCAGCTCTGGCGATGCCGCTTCCACTGTTTCTCTTGCCCTTGAGGGCGAGACAGCTGGCGATGCCACGCAAGACGCAACGCAAGAAGATTCGCCGGCCAACACCGCCGAGCGCATCCCAGCTCCTGTGCCGTACCGCTGGGGTGAAGGCACCGGCGAACACTCATATTTCGAGTTCACCGTGCAACACCCCACGAAGTATTACCTGCCTTCCGGCAACAGCCTGTATGACGTCAAGCTCGACAAGGACACGCACAGCTCAGATCGATATGATGCAGAAGGCTTCTTAACCCGCACAATTGAAATCGACGGCTTCATTAAAGAAAAGCTCAAAGACACCACCAGCCAAGAGGCCAACAACGTGTCCGGCCGCATCACCGCCATTGACTTGTGGAACTGGGAAGAAGACCCAGACAAGTTGGGCGAGCCCGCCGTCACGATTGAAGCTAAGGATTTCGACAAGCTCACCAACGCTAAAGGCATGATGACCATCGACTTGAGCAAGTACAACAAGATCACCAAGCTTGGTCTGTTCCGCGTGCGCCACAGCTATGCTGTGGATACAGTCTCTGCCGGTGTGTCCGACACGCACAAGGCTGTGGTGCGCATTGAAGGCGTGGTGCGCGAGGGCGCTGAAAGCATGAACCATCGCGGCAAGTATTTGCCGTTGCGTGACGAAAGCCCTTCAAAGATCACGTGGAAAGATTTGCAGATGACCATCATGGCCGCCACTCCGGTGACCACGGTGAAAACCTTCCGCACCAAGAGCGACAATGACGAAGAGGATTTCGAGAGCGGATTCCCCAGTGATGATCCGCTGCTTGACGACCCAGACGGCACCGATAAAACAGACACGCATAACAACGACAAGAAGAAAACGCACTATCTGCACACGCCGATGGTGGGCTATCGTGCCATTATGGAAAACCGTTCGCTGGCACGTATTGACGAAGCCACGCTCTCGTACGAGTTGACAGCTCCTGAAGACGTGAAGAAAGACACCAAGACAGAAGCGGTTGACCCCACCGATTTCCGCGGCTTCTTGACTAAGAAGGTGACCTTCTCCAAGAGCCTGATCAGCGCGGGCAAGCTGGATGACACTGACCCAGACGTTAAGGACGCCAAGAACACCAAAGATAAAGACAAGAACACGGTTAAGGCGGTGACGTTCTTCTTCCAAAAGCAAAACAGCCGCGGCAATGATTCGCTGGTTGAAGTCAAACTCACCGCTGAAGAATTGCAGAAGCTGCCTGAAAAGCACGGCGACTGGGTGCTGGACTTTGCTAAAGAAGATAAGTTCAAGAACCACACAGCCGATTACCTGACCAAGATCACCGTGGAATACGGCTCCTTCCAGCGTTCCATTGCCTACAATTCGAACGCTGCTGATAACGACGCGGTGTATGTGGACATTTATGGCACGCCAAAGTGGTACAACAACGACGACGACACTCGCAAACTCAGCACGTTGACTGAAACCTTCACTCCTACCGGCAAGCACGACAAAGAGCTGCACGAAGAGAAGAAGACTTCCGCCAAGAACAAGATCGGTGTCAAGCGCCCAAGGCCAGACATTGTGATGGAAGCCGAATACGCGGACGCCAAGAGCAAATATGCCACAGAAGGCACAACGGCCGCGTCGAAGACGCCGTCTGAGCCTGCCGCGCAGAGCTTTGCCACTGAGTTCCAAGAAGTCACCGTGCCTTACGATCGTGATATGAAGGTGTGGGCGAAGCTCTTCAACCGCAATATCACCGAGTTGGCTTTGGTGGACGCGCAAGTGGATTTGCCATTGAAGTGGGAAACCGGCATCGTGCAGTCCAAGGATGAAGGAGCGCGCTATAAGGGCAGCTATTCTGAAGCGGCCACCGGCTTCCACACCACAGCGTTAAGCTTCTCGCCTGAACTGTTCAACTCCTTCACCACGGCCGGCACGATTGAGCTGTATCCGTGGAAGAAGGTCACCGAAACGCAAGGCACTGGCAAGGATGCCAAGGAGGTGACCACGCTTGAAGCCGACACTGACAAGAAGATTGTGCTGACCCCGAAGAATAAAGAAAAGTGGGCAGAAGGCTTCACTGTGAGTGTTAGCGGTGCAGAAGTGAGCGTGAGTGCTGACAAGGGCTTGACCATTTCCGAAGACCAGCTGGAAAAGCTGGGCATCAGCAAAGACAATGATGTGTTCCGCGTCAAGATGGTCGGCTGGGGCAAGATGAAGCAGGAAACCGAAGACGACAAGCAGCGCATTGTGTTTGATGGTTTTGAAGATTCCATGTTCGGCACCACCAGTGACGAAAAGTCTGTGAACGGGTTGGAAAACAACGAGCGTGCTAAGGGCACAGCTGTCAACCATTTAGATGCCATTACTGAAGAAGACGCTTCGTGGGATGAGGGCCACTATTATTGCGTTGAAGACACCTCGTGGGTGGGCATTGCTGTGGGCAAGCTCTCACTGGACGCGGTGAGTCGTGCAGGCTACACCACTGACTCCTCGCAAACTGATGCCACGCATAAGCGTTTCACCGAGTTCTCTAACGCTGACGACATCTACCACTATAATATTTCGAGCGGTGAGGAAAATAATCAGTCGCTTCAGATTGGCTACAAGGCGCAAGGCTCGTATCTGTTTGATTTACGCCAATATACCGAGCATTTCTATTCAGAAAACGCAGGGCCGGATCATTGCACTTATTGGCTGTCTGACCACACCAACTGCTCTGGCACGTCTGGTTCGAACTTGAAGAACCGCGACCCGTGGGCGTTGTATGCCACGAACGTGGGTATGCATGCGTATTTCACGCAAAACCTGCCCAACGATACCTTTGATGCCTATTACATTAAAGTGCACGCCAATGCCATTAACTACCTGAAGTCTATTCGAGTGAAATATGCCGACGGCACTACTAAGACGATTAGTTCGAGTGAACTCAAGGAATATCAGACCAGCGAGTCTTTCACCGCTGAAGGCGATAAGAAGCGGGAAACCGACGCCGGCAATTCCAGCAAGGGCAACTCAAAAGAAGAGGGCACTGGCACTGACGGGCAGCAATATAAGTATCTGCGCATCAGCTTGCTCAACAGCAACACAACTTCTGGCAGCAGCACCAGCAGCAGCGGCAGCGCTGCTAGTGGCAGTGCGGCTAGCGGCAGCACTAAGAGCACTGACAACTGGAACTGGAAGGCCGACAGTGCGGACGCGCTGTATCGTGACCCCACAGACAGCTATTACGACAATCCTGCAACCGTGAAGTCCAAGGCTGTTACGCAGATTCGTTACGAGCTGTACATCAACCAGAATGCAACCTTCGATTCCGACCAAGACGGCGAAACGCAGCCTGATTTCGGGCGCGACCCGCAAACCAAGCGCGGTCAAGTGGACGAGTCGAAGCGTTGGTTCAATTATGACGACGCGTCCAACGCGTCTTTTGAAGTGACCGGCCGCTTCTATGTGGCCGACCACACGATGACTACCAGCAGCTCGGTGGCCACCACGAATATCGCATTGAACGCGGGCGGCACGAACGCTGGGCGCACCACCAAACACAAGGCTGTTGAGCGTTTCACCGGCACAGGCGAAGGTGATGATGCTGACCCTGACCCTGACCTATTAACCGACGACACTCCGGCGTCTGAATACAAGTCAGGCTCTGGCGATCATGGCACAGGTTCATATCCTGACGTGAAAACGAAGACCAACTGGTCTTTGAAGGATTACTCTCATCACGATAATTCCCACGGAAATTACCACCCCACTCACTACGGCTACAAGCAGGCGCACACCGCTTCTCGCGCGAATGTGCAAGTGCAGCCCAATAAGGTCACAACCGTCAAAGGCCACGTTACCGCCAAAGAAGAAGAAACGGTGAGCAGCGGCAAAGCCGACGGCTCAGATGGCCGAGCCGATGTGGAATTCGCTTCCGACCAGCACTTCTCAGTAAGCTTTTTGCGTTCAGCGCGCTCGCTTAAAGAGGTTGATGGCACGGACGACACCACGGGCAAATACGATAGTACTTCTTGCTCAAGAACTGTTCACGGGGGCGAGTACGGTACTGGCGCGTATAAGTGTGATATAGTATCCGACTGGTCAAAGAACAGTCTGCTGGCGCATGACGACAAGATTGTGCTTGGCGACGACATGCCCGCCCTGCACCCTTACGACGAATTGGGTTATTACGGCTTCCTGCCCACGGGGCTAGCCATCAAGAATACTACGGTTGCCGGTTCGAATGGCTCCAACATTCTTGATCGCATCACTCGCGTTGAGATCAACACTGCCAAAATTAAGAACTATTCGACCCCAACAGAGAAGTCGAAGATTCAGCAAAGTGACAAGAAAACCATTGTCTTCACTGCTAATCCAGACACTTCCAAGGGTGAGCGCAGCCTTGACGATCTTAAGAAAGCTGTTACCACTGCAAATACTGGCACAGATGCTACTGACACCACTGATGGCACCAGCGCCGTTAGTAGCACTGACAACACTGACGCTGCTAATACTGCTAATAGCGCTTGGCTGATTAGTTTCCAGAATGAAGGCGAAAAGGAAGCGCCTGAAACCTCTGGCAGCAATGTAGCGAAGATTGATCTTGAAAAGAACGAGTTTGTTATCGGTTACCAAATCACCTTGAGTAATCTGCGCGGCGATGCCGACCGCAGCAAGGAATACGAAGGCCACGAACGCGACAATGTGGGCACTGATCTTAAATCAATTGCCGTGAACGTGTACGGCCGCCCCTTCGCTTTCTCCAACCAGTCGAAGACGGTGGACACCGACAAGCTCAACACCGCATGGATTGACGGCTACGTGAACCGCAAGTACGTCAAGACCAAAGCCACCAAGAAGGGCGAGAAAGACACCGTTGTTATTGAGCATGACGTGAATGTTGATTACGACATCACCAACACGAACATGCCGCCTGCAGAAGGCAAGCACGGCGACAGCGACCAAGCGTGGTATTTGGGATACCAGATTCGTTTGCGGCCAGACACCGATGTTGACGTGGATCGCACCGGCTCCAGCTCAGACAAGACGCACTTCTACGATTACACCACCGACAACAAGAACCCCACCATTATTCGGTTCACGAATCGGTTCTGGAACAAGAAGTCCGACAACCAAACCACAGGGCGCAGTGCCATGATTAGCGGCACCACGCTTGACGCGCAGCTGGCCGATACTTACCGCGTGCGATACCTGTACATTCCCAAGGAATTTGTGGACGGCGAATGGTTCAAGGCCACAAAGCTGCGCTTGACAGTGGACGATTCGGCAGACAGTTTAACCAGTGTGTATGAGACCTTGCCGAGCAACAACACCGCTCGTGAAATCAGCTTCACCCTTGAAGAGCTGAAAACCAAGGGATATCTCTTGAAGTCGGACAAGACTGCCGTTGATAGCAAGACTGTTGATGTTGATGCTGATGCTGTTGAGACTGCTTCAGTTGAAGACGCGGAGGCTGATGACACTGAAAACAAGACAGATGACGACAAGTCCAGTGAAGACAAGTCTGGTGACACCACGGCTTCCAGCAATGACGATTACATTGTTGACGTCGAGAAGATCTTGCGCGATATTGCCGCCAAGGAAAACAACGGCAAGACCAAGCTCACCGCAGCGCAGAAGGCTGAACTGGGCTCTGCAGGGGACACCACTGCAAACAACAAGTCCATGACGGCCACATACAAGGGCATTGCTAAGCTCGCCACCACAAAGAATATTGCGCCCACTGGTTCAACGGACACGAACACGCTGAGCGGTTGGTACACGGACACCAACACAAACTTGGACTACTTGCAGGCCAAAGTTTCGCACATGGCGCTGACCTTCCAAGCTGTTAAGCCCAACCGTCTTGACTCCACGTCTGTTTTGGACGCAAACCAGTGCCTGATTCCTAATGGCAAGAGCCTCACCGGCACGTTCAACGCAGGCAACTCTTGCGTGAACTCCAGCGAAACGGATTCTGCAGCCGAGCATTACACCTTCGCCTACGACGGGTATGTGGTTGATCGCACGCCTGAAAAGTTCGCCAGCAACACGTGGGACATGACCAGCACGCCAACCTTTGGCAAGCGGCCAGCCACAGGGCGCGACTACAACGGCTATGCGTCTACGGAATACGACGATGCTTCTAACGCCGACACTGCATGGGGCGACCAGAAGGTGGTCAACCGTGTGGTGACGCTTGACACCACATCGGTGGAATCGAACGCAAAAGCTCCGGAAGAGCAAAAAAACTATCAGTATTACTGGCTGGCCAACCGTTTGGCTCAGCTTGACGTGAGCTTGACACGAACCAAGAGCACCACGGTGGACGGTTCAGCGCTGGAAATCTTCGGCTTTGACCGTGACGAAAAGTCGATGACGAAGTCCAACAGCTACAACCCCGACAAGGGGGCGAAGAAGTTGAGCATCCCCAACGAGGATCTCATCACCGGCGATTATGTGGAATACATCGCCACCATTGGTGCCTCGAAGGCCGCATCGCTGCCAGTGCAGCATTTGGACG
>CAVFKU010000050.1:2028-11781 GCA_963623245.1 Parabacteroides merdae | reverse complement strand
CCTCATGCGAGCGTTCCATCGGATCAGCCTTCTGAACCCACTCGTGGTTCGCGTTGAGAATCTGATATTTGTACACTTCGCCCGCGCCGATGCCAGGGATGAAGATTTCCCACACGCCGGAGGAACCGAGCGCGCGCATGGCGTGACGGCGACCGTCCCACGAGTTGAAGTTGCCGATCACACGCACGGCGTGGGCGCTCGGCGCCCATACGGCGAACGCAACACCGGTGACCTGCTGGCCGGGCGTGCCGTCGGCGCTGCCCATCGGGTCGTCGTAGTGCTTGACATGCGCTCCCAACGCCTCCCACAGGCGTTCATGTCGCCCCTCGCCAAACAGATAGGTGTCCATTTCACCGATGGTGGGCAGATAGCGATACGAATCGTCCTCGGTGATTTCCGGCCCGTTTTCATAGGCAACTTTGACGCGATAATCCGGCACGCTGTATCCATGCTCAGTTTTGACGGAAGGAACCACAGCCATGAATACGCCGTTATATTCATGATGCGCTTGGTATTCGCCGGCTTGCGTGAGGATAGTGACCTGCTTCGCCAACGGCCTCAGCACACGAATGGTGGTCTGGTCGGCATGCTTGCCCTCAGCGAGGTGAGCGCCCAGAATGGCATGGGGATTATAAAACTCAGCGTTGCTCACGCGGTCGAGATCGCCTTGGTTGACTGGGACAGCAACAACGGTATCATCTTTGATTTTCGCAGTAGTGCTCATGGTCATTAGTGTACACGGCTTTGTCGTTACGTTCGGGCGTGTCAGGACAACGTCGAATGGGGTATTTGTCCACCGTAGATACGTCCATGGGACATGGCATACTCTTTCAGGTTTCGTGTGTCTGCTCATCGGAGGTTTCATGGGGTACAAGATCGGCGATATGGTCGTCTATCCGCGTCACGGCGCGGCTAAGGTCGAAGCCGTCACCGAGCGGACGGTGCGTGGGGTAACCCGTGAATACTTGGAATTGTCAGTGCTGTCTTCTGACGGCTTGGTGATTAATGTGCCGGTCGACAACGCCAAGAAGGTTGGCGTGCGCGACATCGTCGATGCCAACGAAGTCGCCAAAGTGTTCGAAATCTTGCGCACTCCAATCATCGAAAAAGAGATGAACTGGTCGAGGCGCTATAAGCTGAATGTTGAGAAAATCGCCACCGGCGACGTGAACAAAATCGCCGAAGTGGTGCGTGATCTTGCCCAGCGTGACGTGGACGATCACGGCTTGTCTGCCGGCGAGAAACGCATGCTGACAAAGGCTCGCTCCATCCTCACCTCGGAAATCGCCTTGAGTGAGAAGATTGACGAGATTGACACCCAGCGTCTGCTTGACGTCAACCTTGGTTACAGCACGCCTCAACCTGGTGATGATAAGCATCACACCAAAGCTCCAGAAGAAGCTGCCAAAGACACCATGGCGCGCCTTGACGCTGAGAAGAAATCAAAGAAGTGACGCTTCGAATCGGTCAGGGGTGTGATGCCCATCGTTTCGCTGCTGCAGGCAGTGAACGCAAGCTGTGGCTAGCTGGCTTGTGCTGGGAAAATGAATCTTGTGGCCTTGAAGGGGATTCAGACGGGGATGTTGCCGTTCATGCGTTGATTGATGCGCTGTTGGCCGCTGCGGGGCTTGGAGATATCGGTTCCCTGTTTGGTGTAGGGGCAAATGCGCATGGTGCTGATATGCATGGTGGGGACATGTTGCGCGAAACAATTGACTATTTGCATACGCGCGACGCGAGTGTGCAATCTGCTTGCATTACCATTGTGGGGAATCGTCCCAATATCAGCTCGCGTCGCGCTGAAGCCATGTCTGTGCTTTCCAAACTTGTTGGATGTCCGGTGTCGATTACAGCCACCACCACTGACTGTATGGGCTTTACTGGCCGCGGTGAAGGCTTGGCTGCGCTCGCCAATGCTCTAGTTGATGTCGACTAAACACTCTGCGGCGCATCGGTTCTACGTTATTCGCGTTGTTCTTGCTGCTCTTCACCTTCATATTTTCATATTCATCGCACAGAAGACTATTAGTGGCGCAGCGCTTTTGTTACTTTGGCGAGTGCCCAGAAGAGTGTGGACAGAGTGACGATAATAAAGCTGGGGGGAGTGGGGAACATGGCAGAAATCACCAGCCCGCCCCAAATAGCAGCTAAACATAGCAGTCCAGCGACCAGCATTGCCTTCAACGGGCTGCCGGTGAGAATCGTTGCGGTGGCGGCGGGTGTGATTACCAGTGCAAAAATCAGCAATGTGCCTACGGCAGGCACAGCAACAGTAATCACACCGGCCATGATTGCCATAAACACCACATTCATCACCCCGATCGGCACACCCTTGGCCTGAGCCACTTGTTCGTCCAGCGAACTAAACAACAACGGCCGATAGATCAGCGCCAACACAGCAAGCAGCACTAGGTCGAAGACTGCGAATCCAATAATCTGTTCGGTGGTAATGGTCAGAATCGAGCCAAATAAAATAGACTGCATCTGCGCTGAGGCTGACGACGACAGGCGGGAAAAAAACAACCCCAAGCCGGTAGCGAAGGCTAGTACAGTGCCGGTGGCGATCTCACGTTCAGAAACACGCTTGCCTAATGCCCCAATCACCAGCGCCCCAGCCAACGCGAATCCACCTAGCCCCAACGAAACAGGCAAGCCCAGTAGTGCAGCGCCAGTCGCCCCAGGAAGGCCGATATGTGCTAGGGCGTGTGCGGCGAAAGTAGAGCGCCGTGCGATGGTGAAATATCCCATCACCCCAGCAGCGAGCGCAATGCACAGGCCGGCGAGAAAGGCGTTCAGCATGAAGCTTGCAGACAGCGTTTCTGTCCAGTTGGGGTCGAAGCCGAATTTGATATAGCTCATTTCGTATCCTTGTTGTGCTCGTCGGAGTGGTGATGCGTCATCTATTCGACGGTGTGCATATCTTGACTTGAATTGTTGTGCTCGTCGGTGGACGGCGTGACGAACATGTCGCCTTGCGGCGTGGTCACCACCTGCACGTCGGTGCCATACAAATGCGTCAGCAGCTCGGAGTCGAGCACGTTGCGCATGTCCGCGTAATGTGGATGCCCATCAAGCAGATATACCGCCCCTGTCAAAATGGGCAGCAGCATGTTCAGGTCGTGAGCCACCACTTGGATTGTCATGCCGAGTTCGCGATTGAGTTGCGCCAGCAGATGGGCTACAGAGCGTTGCGAGGCAAGATCGAGATTGGCTAGCGGTTCGTCCAGCATCAGCAGTTGGGGGCCGGATACGATGGCTTGTGCAATGGCGACCCGCTGGCGCAATCCGCCCGAAAGTTCCGACAGTCGATACATGGCTTTATTTGCGATACCGACGAACGCCATCGCCTCGCGTGCCTTGTCTCGCTGGGGGCGCGTGATCGGATGGATGCCGAAGCGCGTGCCTGTTAGTCCCAGCAGCACCGATTGCTCGGCAGTGAGATTCGATTCGATATTGGAAGCGTAGTTTTGTGGCACGTAGCCTATGTGTTGGTTCGCTTCGCCGGCAGGGCGGCCGAGCACTTTTGCACTTCCCTCGCTCAGCGCCAGCAGACCGAGTTCTACGTTCATCATTGTGGTTTTTCCTGCGCCGTTCGTGCCGACGATCGCCGTTACTGAGCCGGTGGGAATAGCGAAGGTGCCATGCTGCCAAATCACCTGATCGCCGCGTTTGACGGCGGCGTCGTTGAACTCGATGGCGTATTCCGGCTGGTTGCGCATGTACAAAGGCTCCTTAAAGGGATGCTGGTGGTTACTGGGGAGTGATGTGGGCATTGCCGGCGATCCTTTTTACATAAGTTGCATGAGCTGTGTAGGCTGCGTAAGCCGCGCATGAGTTACGTAGGCTACATAAGGTCGCATAAGGCTTATCTGCCAGGGTCACTCTGCCCTTCATTCGATGGGGTTTGTTCGTCCGAAGTGCTATCTGAGGTGCTGTCTGCAGTGTCACCTGTGGTGCTGTTTGCAGTGTCGCTAGATTGAGAAGAGTCTTCCGAATTGGAACACGTGTCGGAAGAACCATCCGCAGAATCGCTGCCATTAGCGGCATCCGAAGACTGCACAGCGCAGCTATATTCAGGGTCAATCGCTTTGATCACACTGTTCATCAGCGCGCTCACCCAGTCGTGCAGCGTCTCGTACGCTTCTGGCATCTGCTCGCTGACATCAACCACCGACACATCGGATTTGCCGGCCGTGCCTGTAAGCATATTCGTCGCGTCGGAGGCCTCTTGACTGTTGTTAATCAGCACTGAGGCTTTTTGTCCTTCGATAAGCGTTTGAAACTCCTGTAAATCAGCTGGTGCCACTTCACCGTCGTTTGCGCTCGCTTGTGTGTATCCCGTGGGAGTTACATCTTTGATGCCCATGTCCGACATGAGATAGTACGCCACTGATTCCGTGGCGGCATAAGTGGCATTGCTATGAGTGTCCGCGAAATTACTCATGGCAAGATCGAGTTTTTTCTCGCGTTCTTGCCATGCTTTGAGCCGCTTAGAGAAGGTTTTTTTGAGTTTCGGGCGAGCTTTTGAGAATGTGTTTGCTAGCTCTTTGGCCATGCCGGTGCGTGCGTCCTTGGAGAACCATAGATGCGGGTTGTCTCCCTCGGAGGCGCCGACAATCTGAGATGCTGACACAAGTATTGATTCGCGCCCGCGAGCCTTGGTTGCCCAAGTGTCGTAACCAGCCCCGTTTGCCACCACAATCTCTGCTTTGCTTAGCGTAGTCAGATCGGAGGTTTTCGGCTCGAAATCATGTGCGTCCACGTTGGTGGAGGTCAGTATGGACGTTACTTTGACATGACTGCCGCCGATTTCAGAGGCGAGTGAACCCCATTGGTTGATTGAGGCGACCACGGTAATCGTGCCTGTTTTTTCTGAGGCGTTCGTCGAGGGAGTGGACTGGTTTTGTGCGCTATTGCCGCATGCTGTGGTTGCCAGCAACATTGCTGGGGCGAGCAGTGCGGCCATGCTTGCTTTGATTGCACGGTTGATTGCACGATTCATAGTGTTTTCGCCTTTCTGAAGGGTGACTGCCGAGTACTGCAGCAAGTATCGCAAATGCTATTGACAATCATTCTCAATAAGTCATATCTCTTTAAAATCGTTTCGCTTTTTGCTTGACAAGGTTTACTGATCTGTGGCATCTCTGGATTGGGACATACAGCCGATACCATGTCCTATCGTAGTGTCGGTTGGTGCATTTGCGAATGGTAAGGGGAATGATGTCCACAAAACTTGACGGCAAAATGGTGGCGGCTCGCATCAAAAACGACTTGAAGCGGCGTGTTGAGGCATTGAATGCCAAGGGTATCGAGCCGGGATTAGGTACGTTGTTGGTCGGTGAGGATCCTGGGTCGGTTAAGTATGTAGCCGGCAAGCACGCCGATTGTGAAGAGGTGGGCATCCGTTCAATCAAGCGCGAATTGCCTTCAGAAGCGACTTTTGATGATATCGCCGAAGTGGTGCGCGAACTCAACAGCGACCCTGCTTGCACTGGGTTCATCGTTCAGATGCCGTTGCCAAAAGACGTTGACGAAAACGCGATTATCGGTCTTATTGACCCTGCCAAGGACGCCGACGGCATGCATCCATACAATCTGGGCGAACTAGTGCTGCATGTGCGCGGAGACTTGGCCACGCCGTTGCCGTGCACGCCGCGAGGCATTGTCGAACTGCTGAACGCTTATGACATTGATTTGAACGGCAAAGAGGTATGCGTGCTGGGCCGTGGCATCACCGTGGGGCGCACTATCGGATTGTTGCTCGCGCGTCATGACATCAATGCCACGGTTACGCTATGCCACACCGGCACACAAGATGTGCACGAACACATGCGCCGCGCCGACGTAATTGTGGCCGCCATGGGCAGCGCGGGGTTCGTCAAACCGGACGACGTCAAGGAAGGCGCTGTGCTGGTCGATGTGGGCGTCAGCCGCATATTTGACGAGGAAGCGGGCCGGTATCGCATCAAGGGCGATATCGACAAAGTGTGCCGTGACAAGGCGAGCGCCTACACGCCGAATCCTGGGGGAGTGGGACCGATGACTCGCGCCATGCTTCTGGCCAATGTTGTGGACATGGCTGAGGTGAGCATTAGGTGACATTTGACTTGCGGCAGGTGTTTGCGGCATAAAAGACACTGTAATGTGTGGCGACACGCCGCAAATCTTGGCTACGGTTGCCTGTACTGTTAAGGCTCGTATGTGCATTCGCGCATACCTATAACTGAATATCGAATATTATCCATCCACTATGTAAGAAACCATTTAATTTCATATGGCACAGAACAATATCGAAGTCACCAAGGTCGCCATCAACGACATTGGCACCGAAGAAGACTTCATCAAGGCAGTCGATTCCACCATCAAGAACTTCGATGATGGTGATTTGGTTGAAGGTACCGTCGTCAAGATTGATCGTGACGAAGTCCTCCTAGACATCGGCTACAAGACCGAGGGTGTGATTCCCTCCCGTGAACTTTCCATCAAGAAGGACGTCGATCCCGATGAGGTTGTCGAGGTCGGCGACACTGTTGAAGCGCTCGTTGTCACCAAGGAAGACAAGGAAGGGCGCCTGATCCTCTCCAAGAAGCGTGCGCAGTACGAGCGTGCATGGGGTGACATTGAGAAGATCAAAGAAGCTGATGGCGTTGTCGAAGGCACCGTCATTGAGGCTGTTAAGGGCGGTCTTATCGTCGACATCGGTCTGCGCGGCTTCCTGCCGGCCTCCTTGGTCGAGATGCGCCGCGTGCGTGACTTGTCGCCGTACATCGGTCAGAAGCTCGAAGCTAAGATTCTTGAACTCGACAAGAACCGCAACAATGTGGTGTTGTCTCGCCGCCAGTACTTGGAAGAGACTCAGTCCGAAGTGCGCGAGACCTTCCTCTCCCAGCTCAAGAAGGGCCAGATCCGCGAAGGCGTTGTATCCTCTATCGTCAACTTCGGCGCATTCGTCGATCTGGGCGGCGTGGACGGCCTCATTCACGTTTCCGAGTTGTCTTGGAAGCACATCGACCACCCGTCCGAGGTTGTCAAGGTTGGCGACAAGGTTACTGTCGAAGTGCTGGATGTCGATTTGGATCGCGAGCGCATTTCCCTGTCGCTCAAGGCCACTCAGGAAGATCCGTGGCAGCGTTTCGCCCGCACTCATGTCCCCGGACAGATTGTCAAGGGCAAGGTCACCAAGATTGTGCAGTTCGGCGTGTTCATCTCCGTCGAAGATGGTATCGAAGGCTTGGTGCACATCTCCGAGCTCGCCAACCGCCACGTCGAGAACCCAGAGACCGTGGTCAAGCCGGGCGAGGGCGTGTTTGTTAAGGTGATTGATGTCGATCTCGACCGTCGCCGCATCTCGCTGTCCTTGAAGCAGGCCAACGATTCCGTCGATTCCGCTTCCGAAGACTTCGATCCGGCACTGTACGGTATGCCCGCCGAGTACGACGAAGAGGGCAACTACAAGTACCCCGAAGGCTTCGACCCGAACACCAACGAGTGGCTTGCTGGTTACGAGGCGCAGCGTGAGGAATGGGAAGCTCAATATGCTGCTGCCCATGATTTGTGGGAGGAGCACAAGGAGTTTGTGGCCAAGGAAATGGAGCGTGCGGAGGCTTCCGCCGCTGCCGACGGCCAGAACGAGAAGGAAGAGAAGGTCGAAGAGGTGTCCAATTACTCCTCCGAAACCACTTCCAGTGGCACCCTCGCCGATTCTGATCAGCTTGCTGCCCTGCGCGACCAGCTGCTCGGTGAGTAAGCGGTTGCTGAACGGCGTAGTCTGTTAAACAATACGAAGCCCGACCGGTTTGATTCGGTCGGGCTTCGCGCTATATCCGCTGACGATTGTCATGTGAAAACGCATGATGACGAGGTGTTCAGCATGGATTCGTGCAGATGTTAGGATACGTCGTGTGGCAGGTATGCGAATAGGGTTGACAGGCGGCATTGCCTCTGGCAAGAGCACGATTGCGGCGCGTTTTGCGCACTTGGGCGCGTATGTGATCGACTACGACGCGATTGCCCGAACAGTGGTTGCGCCGGGTGGTAAGGCACTGCCAAGCATCGTTGCTGAGTTCGGCTCCGACGTGCTCAACTCGGACGGCACACTGAACCGTGCTTGGCTTGCCGAGCAGGTGTTCGGCCGGCAAGCCGAACCCGGCGCCCGCGAACGACTTGACGCCATCGAACATCCGCTGATTTACCGCGAAGTGGCTCGCTTGGAAAACGCTCACCGCGAAGTGTGCGTCGTCGTGCATGACATTCCGTTGCTGGCTGAGGTCATTGATGAGATTCCGTTTGCCTTCGACCATATCGTCACTGTGGAAGCGCCCGAAGCCGAACGCATCGAGCGTATGGTGAATACACGCGATATGAGCCGTCAACAGGCGCTTGACCGCATTCGCCACCAGTCCACGCAAGCACAGCGCCAAGCCATTGCGGATACCATTATCGATTCGGCTCAGCCGATGGCGAGTATGCTACAGGCGGTTGATAGGCTATACGAGCAGTGGATTTAAGGGAGCGGTGATGGGATTCAATATCGAGCGCACGAACAAGCCGTTCGTCGTCAAATCGCCCTATACGCCCAGCGGCGACCAGCCCCAAGCCATTGACGAACTCGCCGCGCGCATCGAGAACGGCGAGAACGACGTGGTGCTGATGGGGGCCACCGGCACCGGCAAAACCGCCACCACCGCGTGGCTGATCGAACGTCTGCAACGCCCGACGCTCATCATCGAACCGAACAAGACGCTGGCCGCGCAGCTGTGCGCCGAGTTTCGCGAGCTTATGCCCGACAATGCGGTGAGCTATTTCGTGAGCTATTACGACTACTACCAGCCCGAAGCCTATATTCCGCAAACGGACACCTACATCGAGAAGGACTCGAACATCAACGATGATGTGGAACGCTTGCGCCACGCCGCCACCGCGAACCTGCTGACCCGTCGCGACTGCGTGGTGGTGGCCACAGTCAGCTGCATCTACGGTTTGGGCACTCCAGAGGAGTATGCCGGTCGCATGTTGACGCTGAAAGAGGGCGATCAGATCGAGCGCGATCAGCTGTTGCGCCAATTCGTCGCCATGCAATATCAGCGCAATGACATTGCTTTTACTCGCGGCACGTTCCGCGTGCGAGGCGATACCGTCGAGATTATCCCCGTCTATGAAGAACTTGCTGTGCGTATCGAATTTTTTGGCGACGAAATCGAGCGCATTTCCACACTGCATCCGCTCACAGGAGATGTGATCGCGCAGACAAGCGAAGTGCACATCTTCCCCGCTTCGCATTACGTGGCAGGTCCGAAGCGTATGGAGCGCGCGCTGAACACCATCCGCCAGGAGCTTGACGAGCG
Source organism: Parabacteroides merdae (assembly GCA_963623245.1). Classification (GTDB taxonomy): domain Bacteria; phylum Actinomycetota; class Actinomycetes; order Actinomycetales; family Bifidobacteriaceae; genus Bifidobacterium. Next base: position 2,437 of record CAVFKU010000050.1, on the reverse strand, counting down.
CGTGGCCGAATTGAAGAAGCAGGGCAAGGACTTGGAGGCGCAGCGCCTGACCATGCGCACCACTTACGATTTGGAAATGCTTACCCAGGTTGGTGTGTGTTCCGGCGTGGAGAATTATTCGCGGCACTTCGACGGGCGCGATGCCGGCACCCCGCCGCACACACTGCTGGACTTCTTCCCCGACGACTTTCTGCTGGTCATCGACGAATCGCATGTCACCGTGCCGCAAATCGGCGCGATGTACGAAGGCGACGCTTCGCGCAAGCGCACACTGCTGGAACATGGTTTCCGCTTGCCTTCAGCAATGGATAATCGCCCGCTTAAGTGGCCGGAGTTCCTTGAACGGGTGGGACAGACGGTGTATCTGTCTGCAACCCCTGGTGACTACGAGCTTGAGCTGTCCGATGGT
>CAVFKU010000050.1:0-2018 GCA_963623245.1 Parabacteroides merdae | reverse complement strand
GTGGTTGAGCAGATTATTCGTCCCACCGGCTTGGTTGATCCGAAGATCGAGATTCGTCCCACAGTCGGTCAAATTGACGACCTGTTGGGGGAAATCAAGGCGCGAGTAGAGAAGAATGAGCGAACTTTGGTCACCACGCTTACCAAGAAGATGGCCGAGGACTTGACGGATTATCTGCTTGAACGTGGGATAAAAGTCGAATATCTGCATTCTGATGTGGATACGCTGCGCCGCGTCGAGTTGCTGCGCATGTTGCGCGAGGGGAAGATCGATGTGATTGTCGGCATCAACCTGTTGCGCGAGGGCCTCGATTTGCCGGAGGTGTCTCTGGTGGCCATTCTTGACGCTGATAAGGAGGGCTTCCTGCGCTCCTATCGTTCACTGATTCAGACCATCGGTCGTGCGGCCAGAAATGTGGATGGCACTGTGTTGATGTATGCTGACAATATCACCGAGGCCATGCATCAGGCCATCGGGGAAACGAACCGCCGCCGCGACAGGCAGATTGCATATAACAGGGAGCACGGCATTAATCCTAAGCCTCTGATGAAGAAGATTAGCGATGTTAATGACATGCTCGCCAAGGAAGACGTGGATACTCAAACCTTGCTCGAAGGTGGGTATCGCAACGCAGGCAAGGCAGGCAATACACACCTCGGCGTGCCCACTTTCAATCGCGGCGAGGCAGACAAGCAGCATGAGGAGATGCTGAAAGCTGGCCTACCTGCCGCTGATCTTGCTGATTTGATTCGCCAGCTGTCCGAGCAGATGCATACTGCTGCTGAGCAGCTTCAGTTCGAGCTCGCCGCCCGCCTGCGCGATGAAATCCGCGACCTAAAGAAAGAACTACGCCAGATGACTGAGGCGAAGAAATAAAGGCAGGTCAGCGCCACTTCGTACCATGGGGTGTCATGGCTGAAACACCCCTTGCTTTTGAAATTGCCACTTTTGTGGTGCTTTCCGTGTTTTTTGTGGTTGATTTGTTCATCATAGGGCGCCGACCTCATGTGCCCTCCACGGCCGAATGTGTGCGGCATATTGCATTCTTTGTGGTGATGGCGCTGATTTTTGGTGGTTTTATTTGGTGTTTCGCAGGGAGCAAACCGGCCATCGAATTCTATTCTGGCTGGCTCACCGAATATTCTCTATCGGTGGATAACCTATTTGTTTTCGTTATTATTATGTCGAATTTCGCAGTGCCCAAGCAGTTGCAGAAGTATGTGCTGAGCGTGGGTATCGCCTTCGCCTTGCTGTTTCGAGGGGTGTTCATTGTGGTGGGTGCGGCGCTGATCGAACGCTTCACTTGGATATTCTTCATTTTTGGCGCTTTTCTTGTCTATACAGCGATCAAGCTAGCCGCTGGGGGTGATGAGGATGAGGAATATCATGAGAATGGCGTCATCCATTTGCTGCGCAAGGTGATTCGCATTAGCGACGAATACGATGGCGCCAAGTTGCGCACTACTCGCAACGGAGTGCGCTATTGGACCCCCATGCTTATTGTGTTCCTTGCCATCGGCACCACTGATGTGATGTTTGCTTTTGATTCAATCCCTGCGATTTTTGGTTTGACTAAGGATCCATTCTTGGTATTTACATCCAATGTGTTCGCCCTGCTGGGATTGCAGCAGTTGTATTTCCTGCTGGGGGCGCTGCTTGACAAGCTGGTCTATCTGCCTGTGGGGTTGTCTATTGTGCTTGGCTTCATCGGTGTCAAGCTGGTGTTGGAAGCGTTGCATGGCAATACGTTGCCGTTTATTAACGGTGGCCAATCTGTTGCGTGGGCGCCAGAAATACCGACGTGGTTGTCACTGGCAGTGATTGTTGTGGCTCTTGGAGGAGCCGCGCTGCTTTCTGTGATCAAGATGAAATCAATGCAGGGGGAGCAGTCAGAGCAGTGAACGTTGGTGAAGATTGCTGCATGGTGGTGAAGTTTGCAGCGATTCAGACGCATTATTGTGAGCGTTCACAACACGTTCGATGGAAAACCTGCCGGTAGGGGAGCCGAGCTAGTAGAC
>CAVFKU010000049.1:0-12143 GCA_963623245.1 Parabacteroides merdae | reverse complement strand
GACGAATACCTCATGATGAAGGGCATCGATCGTGTGGACGAAGACATGAAGATGATGAAGGCCGCCGGCATCAACATGATTCGCATTGCCGAATCCACATGGAGCACGTGCGAGCCGCAGCCAGGCAAGTTTGACTTCACCTATGTCGATCGTGCGCTCGATGCTGCCCAGCGAGCCGGCATTAGCGTCATTGTTGGCACGCCCACTTACGCAGTTCCCAGCTGGCTCGTCAAACTCGACCCGAATGTGCTTGCTGTCACCCCGAATGGCGAAGGCAAGTACGGTGCCCGTCAAATCATGGACATCGTCAACGCCACTTACCGTTTCTATGGTGAGCGCGTGATTCGCAAGCTCATCTCTCATGTGGTTGACCATCCGGCAGTTATCGGCTTTCAGGTAGATAATGAGACGAAATATTACGATTCTGTCTCAAGCGATATGCAGCGTCTGTTCGTTAAGTATCTGCAAGAGAAGTTCGACGGTGACTTGAATGAGCTCAACCATCACTTCGGTCTTGACTATTGGTCGAACCGCGTGGATTCTTGGGAAGACTTCCCAGACGTAACCGCTTCTATCAACCAGTCGTTGCGCGGTGAATTTGACGTGTTCCGCCGCGATCAGGTGCGCGCCTTCCTGCAGTGGCAGTATGATATCGTGCGCGAGTACGCCCATGATGATCAGTTCGTCACCCATAATTTTGATTTTGAATGGCGAGGCTATTCTTTCGGTGTGCAGCCCGCTGTTGATCACTTCAAGGCAGCAACTGCTGTGGATATTACTGGCGTGGATATTTATCACCCAACTGAAGATGACCTGACTGGCAAAGAGATCGCATTCGGTGGCGACATGACTCGTTCCACCAAAGACGGCAAGAACTACCTTGTGCTCGAAACTGAGGCGCAAGGCCAGCACGGCTGGGTTCCTTTCCCAGGTCAGTTGCGTTTGCAAGCCTATTCTCATTTGGCCTCAGGTGCTGACATGGTTGCCTACTGGCACTGGCACTCCATTCACAACTCATTCGAGACCTACTGGAAGGGCTTGCTCAGTCATGATCTTGAGCCGAACCCGACTTACCGTGAGGCTGGGGTGTTTGGTCGCGAGATTGCCGACGGGCAAGTAGGGGAGCGCCTTGTTCACCTGAAGAAGCACAACAAGGTGGCCATTATGGTCTCCAATGAGTCGCTGTCCGCACTTGACTGGTTCCTTATCGAGGCAGGATTCCCCTTCGGTGGAAGCCTGAAATACAACGACGTGGTGCGCAATATTTACGACGCGCTGTTTGAACTCAACGTCGAATGCGATTTCTTGCCTTCTGACGCCACGGCCGAGCGTCTTGCCAAGTACGAAATGATTGTGACTCCAGCGTTATATTGCACGTCCCAAGAAACTACCGACCGTCTGCGTGAATTTGTGAGCAACGGCGGCCATCTGGTTTCCACCATGCGCTCGTTCGTGTCCGATAATGAAGTGAGTGTGTGGGCGGACCGCGCTCCCCACAATCTCACCGACGTGTTCGGCATGACCTACAATCAGTTCACTCGACCGAACGGTCACGTGCCTGTGGAGTTTGCCGGTGCGCTTGAAGGCACGCCTTCTGCACAAGCACTTTCACTAATCGAGTTGCTGGTTGCATCCGACGACACCGAGGTGCTCGCCACTTACGGGCACTATGCGTGGAAGGACTACGCGGCTATCACTCGTCACGCTTTCGGCCAAGGCGACGCCGAATGGGTTGCCACCTTGCTGGATGCAGACACGATTCGTGCAGTGTTGCGCGAAGCTGTGGAACATGCGGGGCTGGCAGGAGCGCCTACTGCGCTCGCAGAGAAGATTACGATTCGCCAAGGCGTGAATACGCGCGGCGAGAACGTGACGTATCTGCTGAACTATTGCGCGGAGCCTGTGACTTTCGCAAGTCCTGTTGCAGGCGAAGTGCTGGTTGCGCCAGAAGTTATCGGCACTGATGGTGAGATTGACGCGGCCGCCACGGCAGAAGTTGCACTTAAGAGTGGCGTCAAGGTGGCGCAAGGTGAGGAGCTGACTATTGGCCGCTGGAATCTTGCGGTGATCGCAGGCTAGTTGCTGTGCTGCTGGGTGCTATGAAAGCATGTTGGAAACGGCTCTCGTGTCGGCCTCACGTAATGATGAGGTCGACAAGAGCCTTCCATTCGGCCACAAAGTCGATGTCATTCGATCCGTTGAGCCACCTAAGCTGCAAGCCTTCCATAGCGGATAGTACTTGCAGGGCGGTGCGTTCTGGGTCGCTTGCGCCGTCACGTTGTGCGGCGAGGGTGTATTCATTGAGCAGATTGCGTTCTCTCTGCTCGAAGTATTCGTGCACGGGATGGTCGCTGCTAAGCGCTTCGCTTTCCAGCAGGGCGTATAGGCGAACCATTTCTGGGCGATTGGCATTGACTTCCACAGTTCCTGTGGTGATGGCTTTGAGCCCCAGCTCGCAGTGGTATGCGACGCCATCTTGTAGGATTTCGCCGGTCACGCCTTCAACGCCCAAGTGTTGCGCTATAGCGATTTGATTGACGCAATCGGCGTACTTGAGGGTTTCCTCAAGGAGTTGTTTTTTGGATTTGAAATAGTAAAGGAGGCCAGCCTCGGTGATGTTCTGAGCTTGGGCGACATCATGAATGGTGAAACCCCAAAAGCCGAACTGAGAGATAAGTGAAATGGTGGTTTCGAGGATAGCTGTTTTGCGTTTCTCGGCATTCATTCGTTTCTTTGGTGTCTCGTTGGTGTGGCGACGCATATGCCCTCTCCTTAGCTGTGCTTAACTAGGCTACAACATGGGGGAGGGTGGAAGCGCAAAGCCTGCAGGACACGCCGAAAATGACAGAGATAATAGATTGCAATATGCTTTAACTAAGCAGTTATTAAGTATTAAAAACTTCAACTGACCGGGCGAAGACGCCCACCAAACATAACACAACGCAGTGCACTACTGAGTTGCATCATGAATCAAAGGAGAGTTTCATGAGTGAAGCATTGACCAGCAAACAGGAACGCCTTGAAGCGTTCAATGCGAATATCGCTGCCGCAGAAAAGGATCCGTCCCTTTCTCCAGAAACCGGCAAGCCGCTTGATAAAGTCACGGCGGCTCGTTTTGGTGCCGGCTTCATTTCCTTCGGCATACTGTGGATGTCTGGCCTTGGCATCGTGTCCGCGGTGCTTCTGCCGATGCACTACAAGACTATTGAAGGCGTTAGCCCCGATGCTTTGATCGGCCTAGTGAATGCCTTCACCGCTGTGGCTTCCTTGGTTGCCAACCTGATGTTCGGCAACTTCTCGGATCGTTCCCGTTCTAAGTTCGGCCGCCGTACCCCGTGGATTCTGTTTGGTGCAGTGCTTGGCGGTGTTACGCTGTTTCTCACCGGCACCACGCGCAACGCCGTACTGTTGACTATCTTCTACTGCCTGTGCATGTTTGGCTTGAACTGCATGATTGCACCACTGGTCGCCGTGCTGTCTGACCGCGTGCCTTCCGGCATTCGCGGCACCATGTCTGCCTTTTATGGTGCGGGTGCCACCATTGGCGCTCCCATTGGTACCATGCTCGGCGCCTTGTTCATTACGAACCTGATTCCTGGCTTTGCTGTTGCCGGTGTGCTCATGTTCCTTGGTGGTGTTGTTGCTGTGGCTATCATGCCGAAGGAGCAGTCTGCCGACTTCTTGCCGAAAGATGAAGGTTCCTTCAAAGATGTACTTGCCTCCTTCCGCCCTCCGAAGTTCAGCACTGCTCACGACTTCTATAAGGCGTTCGTTGGCCGCTTCTGCATGCTGGTGTCCTATCAGATGATTTCCGTCTACCAGCTGTACATCATCCAGAATTACATCGGTCAGTCTGTTGAAGAATCCGCAGTCACTCTGTCTATTGTCTCGATGACTATCATGGTTATGTCGCTGCTCGGCTCGTTCATTTCCGGCCCAGTTTCCGATATTATTGGCCGCCGTAAGGCTCCGGTTGTTGTGGCTTCCGTGCTCTTTGCTGTTGGTATTGCCATGCCGTGGATTTTCCCGTCCTCTATGGGCATGTACCTGTTCGCTGGTATCGCAGGTCTTGGCTACGCGGTCTATTCCGCGGTTGATCAGGCGCTGCTGGTGGACGTGCTGCCAAACAAGGAAGAGGCTGGCAAGGATTTGGGCATTTTGAACATGGCCACCACCTTGGGGCAGATGTGCGGTCCGATTATCATGTCCGCCATTGTGGTGAATCTCGGTTACAACTTTGCGTTCCCGACTTCTATCGCTTTGGCCATCATCGGCTGCGTCTTTGTCATGGCTATCAAGAAGGTCAAGTAAAGCGTTCCTGTAACCTGAAATTCAGGGGTGATTGACTAAACAAAGTCAATCACCCCTTTCTTTCTCTTGCTGCGTTATGTGCTTGTCGTCAGACATTCGCGAAGTTGCGTTTGTGGAAAGAATGTATTATTACTTAACTAAGTAGTTACTAAGTAATAGAAAACTACTGTGACGAACGTACGAAGGAGTACTGCTCATGGATACCAATTACATCAAAGGCGTGAACCTTGGTAACTGGCTGGTTCTGGAAAAGTGGATGAACCCAGCGTTGTTTGACGGCACAACTGCAGAAGATGAATACTATCTGCCAACTCAGCTCGACCCAGCTGTCTATGAGGCGCGCATCAAGACTCATCGCGCTGAATATATCAACGAACGAGATTTTGCCACCATCGCCTCATGGGGATTGAACTCTGTGCGCATTCCAGTGCCGTACTTCATCTTCGGTGATCGCGCGCCGTTCATCGGCTGCATTGACGAGCTTGATAAGGCATTCAACTGGGCTGACAAATACGATTTAACCATTCTTATCGACCTGCATACCGCGCCGATGAGCCAGAACGGTTTTGATAATGGTGGTATCTCCGGCGTGTGCAAGTGGGCGCAGCTGCCAGAAGAAGTGGAATTCGTGCTGACTGTGCTCGAACGCCTCGCCAAGCGGTACGGCAATCGCGAATCGCTGATGGGTATTGAAATCATCAACGAGCCGAATACCACCACCTCTTGGCCGATGATGGATGTAACCACTCGCTACAAGGCGGTTGACCTTCAGCTTGCTGAAGGTACCGGTCCAATCGAATTTGATTGGCTCAAGGACTTCTATATCACCGCATACCACCGCCTGCGTGATGCAGATAAAGGCGCATTGCCTGTCGATAAGGCCGTGGTGTTCCATGACGGTTTTGACATCGGGCAGTGGAAGGACTTCATGCGCGGCAATGACGGCAAGTTGGCGCCGGAATTTAGCAACGTGATTCTCGATACTCATCAATATTTGATGGTTGCCGAAATGATGGGCTGTGCGCAAACTGTGGAAGGCTACGACGAGTTTGTGAAAACAACATTCGTGCCGATGATTGACGAAATGAACGAATATTTCCCGACAATTGTAGGTGAATGGAGTCTGTTTAACTCCGTTGGCTGCGGTGTGGACACCCACGGTGGTCAAAGCGTGCTTAACGGTGAGGAAGGCGCGAAAGTTGAGGCACTGTCTAAAGAAGAGAAACGTGCGCTATACCAAGCTGTTGCTGCCTCTCAGCTCAAGGCGTGGAGCTACGGTCACGGCTTCTATTACTGGAACTACAAGCTACTGACCGACACCGTCAACACAGTCGGCTGGATTGGCTGGGATTCTTGGGATCTTGGCCGCTGTATTGCACAAGACTGGTTCCCGATTCAAAAGTGATAGTAGCTGGAATATTACAACGCCAATAACAAGTTAAGGAGAAACAATGTTGCACAATCCTATTTTTAAAGGTTTCAACCCAGATCCGGCCATTTGTCGAAAAGGCGATGACTACTATGTGGCCGTTTCTACGTTTGAATGGTTCCCCGGTATTCCGATTTACCATTCCAAAGACATGAAGCATTGGGAGCTGTTAACCCATGTGCTCACCGACGACACTGCTCCAAACCTCACCAAACTGCCTTCTGCCAAAGGCATCTGGGCGCCATGCTTGACCTACAATGAAGCCGAAGATATGTTCTATGTCATCTACGGCGTGATGAACTCCATGAACGCCCGATATTTTGACGTGAACAATTATCTCATCAAATCCAAGAGCATCGAGGGGCCTTGGAGTGAACCGGTGTACTTGACCTCGTCCGGCTTCGATGCGTCGATTTTGCATGATGATGACGGCCGAAAATATATTGTGTCGCTTGAATGGGAAACGCGCGAAGGCTACGAAAAGCCGGGTGTGATTTGCTGTGTGGAATACGACCCCGAAGCCAAGCATGTTCTTGGCTACCCAAAGCGCATTTGGCGCGGTGCCACTGACCGTGGCTGCATTGAAGCGCCGCACTTGACCAAGCGTGACGGCTGGTATTACATTATGTGTGCCGAAGGTGGCACCGGCTACAATCATGCGGTTACTATGGGCCGTTCGCGCAACGTGTGGGGGCCGTATGAGCCAGATCCCAACGGCCCGCTCGTCACCTCTCAACCGACAGAGTCCAACGAGCGTGCCGATGACGATCATTTGAAGCCTCGCTATTTCAATCCAGATTCCGTGCTGCAGAAGTCGGGGCATGGCTCTTATGTGGATCTGCCGAATGGTGAAACGTATCTGGTGCACCTGACCAGCCGTCCGTTCGTGCCTGAACTGCGCTGCACACTCGGCCGTGAAACCGCCATTCAGAAGATGCAGTGGAATTCCGATGGCTGGCTGCGCATGGATGACGGGTCAAATCTGGCCAAAATGGAAGTTGAGGAGGCGAATCTGCCGGACGTGGCGATGCCGCAAATTCCGCAGCATGATGACTTCGAAGGCAGTGAGATTGGCAACTGGTACTACTCGCCGCGCCAAATGCCGACAACCTTTGCTAATGTCACAGAGCGGCCAGGATGGTTGCGCATTCGTGGTGAAGAGTCGCTCGCGTCGCTTAACCGCACAAGTCTGATCGCTCGCAAACTTACCAGCGTCTACGCCACGGTTACCACGAAAATGGAGTTCGAGCCGGAAGTGTATCAGCATAGTGCCGGATTGACCATCTACTACGACAACATGAATAATGCTTTCTTGCGTAAGTATTATTCTGAAACGCTTGGCGGGTCTGCAATTTCTATCGTGCGCCTTGAAAACGGCGAGAAAACAGAAATGCTTGACACTCGCGTGGCTGTGGAAGATAAGCCAATGTACATGCGTCTTCGCATCGAGGGGCGCCGCACTTGGTTTGAGTGGGGTTATGACGGTGAAACCTGGACTAAGATCGGGCCAGATTTTGACACTACCACCTTCTCTGATGAGTACTGCAAGTTCGGCGAGTTCACCGGCACAATGGTCGGTATTGCCGTCACTGATGCTTCGCTGCATGAGAAAACCGCTGATTTTGATTTCTTCGATTATGAAGCGGACGAAACCAAGCCGGTCAACTGACATCTTGATACGCTGTACTAGTCCGTTTCGATGAAGAATTGGGGAATAATGACTGACGCCAACAATCTGCCCTACAGGAACCCGAATCTGTCCGACCGTGAGCGCATCGCCGACTTGCTTGGCCGCATGACGCTGGAGGAAAAAGTCGGCCAGATGATGCAACTCGACGCGCACAGCAACGATTTGGAAGAGCTGATTGTGGGCAAGCATGTCGGCTCGATTCTGCACACTCGCCCCTCTGATCTGCCGCGCGCAGTCGAGATTGTGAACACCAAAACCCGCCTCGGCATTCCCTTGCTCACCGGCGACGACTGCATTCACGGCTATTCCTTCTGGCCTGGTGCCACCATTTTCCCCGAGCAATTAGGCATGGCCGTCAGCTGGGATCCAGACAAGATCGAGCGCATGGGCCGCGCCACCGCCGAGGAGGTGTCCGCCACTGGTTTGCACTGGACGTTCTCGCCGGTGCTGTGTATCGGGCGTGACACCCGCTGGGGCCGCGTGGGGGAGACCTTCGGTGAGGACCCGTATCTGATCGGCGAACTCGCTTCGGCCATCGTCAAGGGATATCAGGGTGGTGCCAAGGCCGGCGAACCGTTGCCCAAAGACGCGATCCTCGCGTGCGCCAAGCATTTCGCGGGCTATTCCGAGACACAGGGCGGGCGCGACGCTTCCGAAGCGGATTTGTCGCACCGCAAACTGGAATCGTGGTTCCTGCCGCCATTCGAGCGCGTGGCGCGCGAGGGGTGTGGCACTTTCATGCTCGGCTATGAATCCATTGATGGTGTGCCTGTCACCTTCAACAAGTGGCTTCTGTCGGACAAGCTGCGTGGCGATTGGAACTATCAGGGCACGTTGATTACCGATTGGGACAACGTGGGTCGCGCCGTGTGGGAGCAGAATATCAGGGCCGATTATGTTCAGGCCTCCGCCGACGCCGTCAAGGCCGGCAATGATTTGGTGATGACCACCCCGCAGTTCTATGAGGGCGCGTTGCAAGCGGTGCGCTCCGGCTTGCTTGACGAAGTGCTGATCGACGCAGCGGTGGAACGCATTCTCGCGCTGAAATTCCGTCTCGGCCTGTTCGAAGATCCGCGCCTTCCGGACGAGAAGCGCATCGAGACGGTGATCGGCTGCGAATCCCATCAGCAACTCAATCTCGAAGTCGCGCGCGAGTCCGTCGCGTTGCTCAAGAATGACGGAGCGTTGCCCTTCCAAACCGATGGCGCCAAACGCATCGCCGTCATCGGGCCGCTCGCCGACGACGCCCAAACCCAGCTCGGCGACTGGGCCGGCAACTCCGGCCAGGTCGACTGGATGCCCGAAGGCCACCCGCGGGAGATGATCACCACCGTGCTCGACGGGTTCAACCAACTTGCGCCCGATGGCTGCGAAGTGGTGTATTCCCGCGGTGCGAACATCATCGACTTGGTGCCTGACCCGGACGGCGAGTTCTATCCTGACGGCCAGCCGCGTCCCAAGATCGGTGTATCAGCCAAGCTGAATCAAGAGCTTATCAATGAGGCCGTGAGCAATGCACGTCAAGCCGATCTGGTCGTCGCTGTCGTCGGTGACGTGGTGCAGCTTGTCGGCGAAACCTGTTCCACCGCCACGCTCGACCTGCTCGGCGGGCAGAATGCGCTGCTCGAAGCGCTCGCCGAAGTGGCGCTGGAAACCGGCAAGCCACTGGTCGTGGTGCTGATGAGTTCCAAGCCGCAGGTGTTGCCCGCCTGTGTCATCGGAACCAATGGCGTCATCGTCGACGAGACGGCGGCTCAAGGCACCAGCGCGCTATTGTGGGCACCCAGCCCCGGCATGAAGGGCGGCCAAGCATTGGCCGAAATCATCTTGGGGTTGACCGAGCCGAGTGGCCGTCTGCCCATCACCTTCCCGCGTCACGCAGGTCAACTGCCGGTCTATTACAACCAGATCCGTGGCCAGCATGGCAATCGGTATGCCGATCTCACCCAAGACCCGGCGTTCGCCTTCGGCGAGGGCCTGAGCTACACGACCTTTGCATACGGCAAGCCGACCATCACCAATGTTCCGGCTTCCGGCGCATTTACCAAAGCCGACACCGTGCATGCAGAAATCACCCTCACCAACACGGGTGTGCGCAAGGGCACGGAAGTCGTGCAAGCTTATATCGGCGACATCGTCACCTCCTACAGTTGGACGGATCGTGAACTCAAGGCATTCCGGCGCGTCGAACTCGAACCGGGCGAAAGCGCCGTCGTCTCCTTCGACATCCCCGTCGCCGACTGCACCATTGTCGATGCGCAAGCCAACCGCATCGTCGAACCCGGCGAGTTCGAGCTGCTCATCGGCCATTCGTCCCGTCGCCAAGACCTGACCCGCGCCACGTTCACCGTCGCATAGCGCTTGGCGTAACCCTGTTCATATTCGTAACATTTTCCTTTGGGTGTTCTCGCTTATGATGAAACATGCGCCCATGCTGGCCACCAACAGCCGGTATGGGCGCAATTGACGCGAAACTCAAGGGGGTAATGTGACCGAATCTGATGGCGCAACGAACAAGCAAACCATGAGCGAAGGCAAGCTCACCATCGTGGTGGTGGCGCTCGCCATCCTGACGTTTTTAGGCATCCTGTCCGAAACGTCGCTGAATATCGCCTATTCGACGCTGATGGGGGAGTTCTCCATCTCTGCCGACGTGGTGCAATGGCTCACCACTGGTTATCTGCTCCTGCTGTCGGTGGCGATTCCGACTTCGCCGTTCATGATGAGGGCTTTTGATACTAAAGCACTGTTCATTGCCGCCATCGTGCTGTTTTCCGCCGGCACACTGGTGGGTGCGCTCGCGGCAAATTTCCCGATGTTGCTCGCCGCCAGGCTCGTCATGGCGCTCGGCACCGGCGTCTCGTTGCCGTTGCTGACCAATATCATTCTGGAGAAGGCCCCGTTTGCTAAACGCGGGACGATGCTCGGTCTGGTCAGTCTTGTTACATGCGCGGCTCCGGCCATCGGTCCAGTGTTCGGCGGGTTGGTGATGGAATTCCTTGACTGGCACTGGATTTTCTACGCGATGATCCCGTTCCTAATCGTCTCCTTTCTGCTCGGTTGTGCCACGATTCCCGATATCCGCCACGGGGAGCAGGGGCATTTGTCTTTGCCTTCGCTGCTGTTGATCGCCTTAGGGTTGTCCGGGCTGATTGTCGCGGCAAGCTTCTTCGCACAATGGGACGGCGACTGGCGCTTCTGGCTGGTGCTGGTCGCATCAATTGTGGTGCTTGCGCTATTTACCTATGTACAGCTTAAGATGGAGCATCCGCTGGTTCAGGTGCGCACGTTCGCCTATCCGGGCTTCACGCTGGGCATGGTGATTCTGCTGATGTCGTCCGGCGGTGTGCTGGGCGTGAACTTCCTGCTGCCGATTGTCCTGCAGCGTGGGCTTGGGCATACGAGCATGAGTGCCGCCTTGATGCTGTTGCCTGGTGCCGTGGTGGGTGCCATCTGTGCTCCTGTGATTGGTGGTGCGCTCAAAAATCACTTCCCACCCAAGTTCATTGCATGCGGTTTTGTCGGCGTCGCAGCAATGGACGTGGCTATGGCGTTCGCTGGTTCGTTAGAATGGGCACTCGCCCTTGCTTACGCCCTGTTCATGGCTGCCTCCGGCTTCGTGCTGGTGCCTGACCAGACGCATGCGCTGAACCAGCTTCCCTCTTCGATGAATGCTGACGGTTCGGCTGTAATGAACACTATGCAACAGCTTGCCGGTGCCATTGGCACTGCTCTCGCCTCCACCCTGATTACAGAGTTCTCCGCCTCCAACGTCGCCTCCGGCATGAAGCAGCAAGCCGCCTATATTGCCGGTTTTTCCGCCAGCATGTGGGTGTTCCTCGCTTTGGCCGTGAGCGGCGAAATCCTCGCCCTGCTCATGTTCCGCTACCGTGTGCGCCGCGCACAATGAACAAGCAATGTGCTGAAGTTCTCAGCATATTGTGCAGTGTGTCTATTCATCGTGTGAGCGAATAGTGCCTAACGGTAGCCCTCCCACTGGGGTGAGGGGAAGAGCACCTCTTCGCATCGTGCCCACATGGCATTGAGATTCTGTCCGGGTTTGCGCAGCCAGCGCAGCTGCACGCCATCCATCATCGCAAAACCGGCGCGCAGCACCTGTTCGGCATCAATCCCTTGAGGCACATGCCAGCGGATGTTCGTGCAGACTTCCACAATGCGCTCCTCGCGGGTGGCAAAGTAATCATGCGCGGGATGATCAGGATTGAGCGCTTCGGCACTCAGGGTGGAAAACATGTGCACCAGCTTGGCTCGCTCAGCATTAATAGCTACGATTCTGCGCCACATTTCAGCGATGTTGGGCTGTTCGTCGCGCACCATGTCGGCGGTGATGTCTATGGTGTCGCGGTCATACATGTCGTCGAGCACCGCATGTAGCAGCCCCTCTTTGCTGCCGACGTAGTGCAGTACACCCGCTTTGGTTAAGTCCACTTTGGTGGCAATGTTCTGCAAGGACGTCCCGTAGTAGCCGAGCGTGCCGAACAGTTCGACCGCCGCTTCGAGGATTTCGCTTTTGCGATCGACTTCGTCCTTCGTCATATTTGCTCCTAGGTGCTGTAGAGATGTTCACTCATGAGGAGTGTAAGCTATGATTACCTTACGGTTGGTTAACCGAAATTCCAAAGAGGATTGGCGTGTCGAGTATCTATATTTGATAAAGTGCCTACCAATCGGTTGGTAAAGAGTTCGGGGTTG
>CAVFKU010000048.1:0-12424 GCA_963623245.1 Parabacteroides merdae | reverse complement strand
GCGCTGGGCCATCCAGACGGGTGCCGACATCATCGCCATGTCTTTCGTGCGTTTCGCCACCGATATCGACCGCGCCCACGAGATTATGGACGAGGAAGGCCGCCGCATTCCGATCGTGGCCAAGATTGAGAAGCCTCAGGCTCTGGAAAACCTCGAAGAGATCGTCAAGGCCTTCGACGGCATCATGGTTGCCCGTGGCGATATGGCTGTCGAATGCCCGCTTGAAGAAGTGCCGCTGGCCACCAAGCGCTGCATTGAGCTGGCTCGCCAGTACGCCAAGCCGGTCATCGTTGCCACCGAGGTGTTGGGTTCCATGGTGAACTCCCCGGTGCCAACTCGCGCCGAGGCTTCCGACTGTGCCAACGCTGTGCTTGATGGCGCCGACGCCACCATGACTTCCAACGAGACTGCCGTTGGTAAGTATCCGGCTGTTACCGTGGACACCATGTCTCGCATCTCGAGCTTTGCTACTGAGCATGGGTTTAGTCGCATTCCCGAGCTGAAAGACCTCGACATGTCTTCCACTGGCGCGGTGTCTTCTGCTGCTGTTGATTTGGCTGACAAGCTTGACGCTAAGGCTATTGTTGCCTATACGCAGACCGGCTCCACCGTGCATCGTGTCTCTCGTGAGCGCCCAGCCACTCCGATTTACGGCATTACCAACAATGAGCATACCTACCACTGGCTTGCTCTGAGCTGGGGTGCTGAATCCTTCTTTGTTGACGAGGACTATCACGACAAGTCTCGCAAGGATCTCATGCTCTACACTGACAAGATTCTTAAGGAAGCTGGCAAGGTGAACGACGGCGACAAGATCGTGGTGCTGAGCTCTGCTCAGGGCGAACATCAGCCTGGCAGCACTGATTCCATCTACGTGCACACTGTGGGCGCTTGCGTCTGATTTACGTGTCTGTTTGCGTTTGCGCATGTGTGCGCGTGTGACTGACCGCTGCATGTCGCGTGTCTTGAAGTGCTAATCATCAAAGAGACACGCCGCATCTATGAGTGCCCTGGTATTAGAACATCAGTGAAACTGATTGCTTCTGACACCAGGGTTTTCTCATGCAGCATGCGTTGGTCGCCGTGATGGTGTAACCTGTCAGAGGTTCAGATACGCCCTTGTATCCCAATTGGTAGAGGAAGCAGCCTCAAAATCTGCGCAGTGTGGGTTCGAGTCCCACCAAGGGCACCCACTTAACCCATATAATGAGGCGGACGCAGGTGACGTCTGTTGCGGCATATTCGGGAAATGAGGTTGGCATGGCAGCAGAAATAAGCGCAGAAACAACGCCGGTGTTAACTGAGGAAGAGTTGCAAGCCGCCGCTCAAGATCCTGAGCAAGATAAGTCTACTTCTGGCAAGCACACTGTCGTGGTTGCTGAAGATGAATCGGTCAACCGCATGGATTTAGTTGGCATGCTCGAAGACAACGGTTATGAGGTCGTCGGCGAGGCTGCTAATGGTGAGGAAGCGGTTGAATTGGCTCGTTCCAAGCGCCCAGATGTGGTGTGCATGGATGTGAAGATGCCACGCATGGATGGCATCACCGCAGCCGGCATCATCTGCGACGAGAATATCGCCCCTGTGGTGATGCTCACAGCGTTCTCTCAACCCGATTTGGTCAAGAAATCTACTGGTGCCGGCGCTATGGCATATGTGACCAAGCCTTATGAGGAATCCAAACTGCTGCCTGCGCTAGAAGTCGCGATGGGTCGATTCGCTGAAATTAACGACCTGCTTGAGCATATGGAACGCTCTGAAGACAAGCTCAAGAAGACTGAAGAAGAACTTGCAAAAGTGCAGGCCGATCTGCTCAAAGTGCAAGATACTCTTGAGGAGCGCAAGCTTATTGACCGTGCTAAAGGGCTGTTGATGGATAAGGCTGATTTCTCAGAGCAAGGCGCATTTCGTTGGATTCAGAAGACTTCGATGGATCAGCGTATCCCGAAGAAGCGTCTGGCATTGGCGATTATAGAGAAATATGGCGCTGCTAAGCCTGAACATGACGAGAGCTAAGCTTTAAGAATCATGACAGATCATGAAGCTGAGGAAATTGATGAAGCGCGTGGAACCTTGTTGGTCATTGATGGCCATTCACTGGCGTTCCGCGCGTTTTTTGCGCTGCCGGTAGAAAGTTTTTCCACGTCACAAGGCAAAGCCACTAACGCCGTCTGGGGATTCGCTTCGATGCTGTCCCAAGTGATTAATGCGGAACACCCCGACCGTCTTGCCATAGCCTTCGACGTTAAAGGTGGCACTTTCCGCAACACGATGCTGCCGCAATATAAAGGCACGCGCGATGCTGCCCCGCAGGATCTGCTCGACCAACTGCCGCTCATCCAGCAGATGCTTGATGCACTCGGTGTTACATACATCGAACAGCCAGGGTATGAAGGCGACGATATCATCGCCACTCTTGCCACAATGGGTGAACAGGCGCAATATCGCACATTGGTCTTGTCTGGTGATAGGGATGCTTTCCAGCTTGTCAACGACTGGGTTACCGTGCTGTATCCGGGCTATCATTTCAAAGATCTTAAGCGTATGACCACCGAAGCGGTGTTTGATAAATACCACGTGACGCCCGCCCAGTATCCTGATTTAGCTGCCCTTCGAGGTGAGACTGCCGACAATATCCCCGGTGTTCCTGGGGTGGGGGATGGCTATGCGGCCAAGTGGATTGGTCAATATGGCTCGCTTGAAGGCATTATTGAACATGCTGACGAGATTAGCGGCAAAAAAGGCGAAGCGTTGCGCGCGAATCTTGATCAGGTTCGACTTAATCGCAAGGTTAACGCGCTTGTTCGTGATGTTGATTTGGGTGTCAATATAGACGATTTAACCTTCGGGCAGTTGGACATTGCCAAACTCGACGCGTTATTTGAAACGTTGGAATTTGGTACACGCACGAAAAGCCGCCTTCTTAAAACCTTCAATCATGGCGAACAGATCACCTCACTGCGCGATGGCAAGCAGCAGCAGGAAATAGAAGGTAGCGAGTTTGCTTTGCCTCATGCCGAGTATGTGCATGACGCACAAGCGCTTATGAGCTGGGTTAATGCTCACTTGCCTGAAGAGAGTCAGCCTCAGAACAACAGCGATGTAGTTGACGCATCTGATGCAGTTGACACAGCAAGTGCAGGCAATACGGCTAATACCGCCAATGCAAACGATACATCTGGCGCCTTTGCTGTCGACCACAGTATGCGCTGCGATGAGGCAATGAATCGTTCTTGGGTGTTAAACGTTTCTGGCGCTGCCAAGCCGGGCCAGGTCTCAGTTAGTGTCGTGACCTTGCTGCGCTCGGGTGAAGCTGCAGTGATTCAGGCGCCGCTTGCAGACGATTTGCGCGATGCGCTAGCTCAGATTATCCGCACTCATGCAGGCGGTATGGTGGTGCATGGCTATAAGGAACAGCTGCATCTATGTGCCGCGCTTGGCCTTGATTTGCCGCTGCCGCTGTTCGACACCAAACTGGCTGGTTATCTTGTGCAGCCTGATTTTCATGCCGAAACATTGGAACAGGCAGCTTCGCATTTCTTGGATATTCATTTCGGTCAGGAAGCAAATGCGACACAAGGCGCGTTTGATTTGGATGAAGAATGTGCTGACAGCGGTGCTCTTGTGATTGATCAGCTGTTGAAACACGCCGCTATTATTGCTTTGCTCGCGCATTTTCTTGCGCCGAAACTTGATGAGCGTGAACAGTTCGGCTTGCTGCGCACAATGGAACTTCCTGTTTCACATGTATTGCAGCGCATGGAAACGCAAGGTGCCAAGGTTGATATGCAGCGGCTTATTGCCTTGCGTGACACGTTTATTGCTCAAGCTCGCCAAGCGCAAGATACCGCATGGCAGTTGGCCGGCAAGCCGTTCAACTTGCAAAGCCCGAAGCAGCTGGGCAAAGTGTTGTTTGAAGACATGGGTCTTACGCCTATTGGGCGCACAAAGAATGGCTCGTTTACCACCAAGGCGTATGCTTTGCAGGAGCTGTTCGCCCGTTCCGTGGGTGACGAGCGTGCTAACGGCTTTCTTGCAGCCTTGCTGCAACATAGGGAGACCAACAAACTTAAACAGATTATCTCCACCCTTATTGACGCGGTCAACAGTCAAGATGGCCGTATTCACACCACTTTCGAGCAGACAGTGGCAGCTACTGGCCGCTTGAGCTCAGCGGAACCCAATATGCAGAACATTCCTAACCGCAATGCGGCAGGGCGTGAAATCCGTTCCGCATTCATCCCCGGTGATGGCTATGAATCGTTGATAAGCTGCGATTATTCGCAGGTCGAGCTGCGTATCATGGCTCATTTGTCGGGTGATGAAGCGTTGATTGATGCGTTCAAAAGCGGTGTGGATTTCCATAAATATGTTGCCAGTCTTGTTCACGAAGTGCCTGTTGACGACATCACGCCTGATCAGCGCACGCATGTGAAGGCGATGAGCTATGGCCTAGCTTATGGTTTGAGCAGTTATGGATTGGCGCAGCAGCTCAAGATTAGTCCGAGTGAAGCGGAAACGTTGAAGCGCAAGTATTTCTCCACGTTCGGCAAAGTGCATGATTTCTTGGAATCATGTGTCAGTCAGGCTCGTCGACGCGGCTATACCGAAACCATGTTCGGCCGTCGGCGCTATTTCCCCGCATTGCATTCAACAAACCGCAACGAGCGTGAGGCAGCCGAACGTGCTGCCTTGAATGCGCCCATTCAAGGCACTGCTGCTGACATTATGAAGGTTGCCATGATTCGCGCTAGCCAAGCTTTGCAGCAAGCAGGTTTGCGCAGTCGCATCATTCTGCAGATTCATGACGAATTAGTGGTCGAAGTTACGCCTGGTGAAGCGCAGCAGGTGACTGAACTTGTTCGCAATGCAATGGAAACCGCGGTTCGGCTCGATGTGCCGTTGGATGTTTCCACTGGCATCGGTGCTGACTGGCAGCTTGCTGCGCACTAATGGCTTGTCTTGGTGCGGCTTGATGCCTGTCTGCTTTTCGAGCTGTGAGCGGTAAGTGGTGAGCGGTGAGTGGCGAGTGATGAGTGACGAGTGTTGAAAGGAATTACGATATGAATCTCAAACAAACAGTTGATGTGCTGGAGACCTTATATCCGTTGCGTTATGCGGAAAGTTGGGACGAACCGGGGCTTATTGTGGGGGATTTGTCCCAGCCTGTCACACGCATCGCCTTCGCTGCTGACCCCACCAGCTCCATCATCGACGAGGCGCTTGATTGGGGGGCAGATCTGCTTGTTGTTCATCATCCGCTATTTTTTCGCTCGGTGCATGAGGTTTCCGGCCTTGGATTTCGTGGCGCGTTGGTGAACCGGCTGAACCGCGCCGGTTGCGCCTTGTGGGTGGGGCATACTAACGCCGATGCAGCGTGGCGTGGCGTAGGGCAGGCGGCCGCCGATTTCTTCGGTCTTGTCGATCAGCGCCCGTTGGTGGCGATTGAAGGCGCCGAGCAATCGGTGGGATTGGGAAGAGTGGGCAGACTTGCCGAACCGACGACGCTGGAGGCATTCGCACAGCATGTGTGCAATCAGGTGAACGAACACGGTATGCGCACGGCGCTTGGTGTGCAGATGTGCGGCAACCCAGACACGCCCATTCGTGTTGTTGCGGTATTACCTGGTTCTGGCGACTCGCTGTTCGATGAGGTGCGAGCAAGCGGTGCGGACGTATATGTGACCAGTGACCTGCGCCATCATCCAGTCACCGATGCTATCGAACAGGCTAGCTACGAAGCCGTGTTACGCGGTGAAGGCATCTGCCTCGGGCAGGGGAATTCCGGCGACGTGCAGGTGCGTCCCTGTTTTATCAACACGCCTCACTCAGCCATCGAATCCATGTGGTTTAACTACGCAATCCAAGATGTGCCGGCTGCTATAGAACGCGCCGGCGGCCAACGTCCCCAAGTTAATTGGCTGCGTACTTGCACTGACCCATGGACGCGCTCGTTCATCAACGAGGCGTGAGATACTGTAATCATGCAGATACGACCAGGATTTACTTATCCGCTGGGTGCCAGCTATGACGGTGCCGGCGTTAATTTTGCCTTGTACTCTCAAGTGGCCGAGCGTGTCGAACTGTGCTTGTTTGATGAGGAAGATCAAGAGACGCGCGTTGAGATGACGGAGCAGAACTCCTACATCTGGCATAACTACCTGCCCGGCATACAACCGGGGCAACGCTACGGATACCGCGTGTATGGTCCATACGACCCCAACCAAGGCTTGAGATGCAACCCTGCCAAACTGCTGCTTGACCCGTATGCCAAAGCCATCGAAGGCAACATTGACGACGACGCTAGTCTGTTCTCCTACGACCTTAAGGCTCCCGAAGACGTCACGCGCATTAACAGTCTTGATTCGGCTGCGCACACCATGAAATCTGTAGTTATTAATCCCTATTTCGACTGGGGTAATGATCAGCATCCGAACATTCCATACCACGATTCGGTAATCTACGAGGCGCATGTGCGTGGCATGACCAACCTCAATCAGGACGTGCCGCCGGACATTCGCGGCACGTATTCAGGGTTGGCTTATCCATCCGTTGTCGAATACCTGAAAAAACTCGGCATTACTGCCATTGAACTCATGCCTATCCACCAATTCGTCAACGACACCTTTCTACAGAAAAAGGGGCTAAGTAACTACTGGGGATATAACACCATCGGCTTCTTTGCGCCGCACAACGCTTATTCCAGCTGTGGCGAGCGAGGTCAGCAGGTCAACGAGTTTAAAGCCATGGTCAAGGCCTATCATCAGGCCGGCATGGAAGTTATTCTCGACGTGGTATATAACCACACCGCCGAAGGCAACAACCTTGGCCCCACGTTGAGTTTGAAAGGCATTGATAACAAAGCCTATTACCGTTTGGTCGACAACGACCAGCGCCATTACTTCGACACCACCGGCACCGGCAATTCACTGCTCATGCGCTCGCCGCACGCCCTGCAACTCATCACCGATTCGTTACGCTATTGGGTTACCGAAATGCATGTGGACGGCTTTAGGTTCGACTTGGCCGCCACGCTGGCGCGTCAATTCCAAGAGGTAGACAAGCTTTCTGCCTTCTTTGACATTGTTGAACAAGATCCAGTAATCAGCCGCGTCAAGCTTATTGCCGAGCCATGGGATCTTGGCTCCGGCGGTTATCAAGTCGGAGGCTTCCCGCCCAGCTGGTCGGAATGGAACGGGCAATATCGTGACACTGTGCGCGACTTCTGGCGCTCGCAGCCGTCGACCCTGCCTGAGTTCGCTTCGCGTTTAATGGGTAGCTCTGATTTATATCAGGTGAATGGTCGCCGCCCCGTTGCTTCGGTGAATTTCATCACCGCGCACGACGGCTTCTCCATGAACGATTTGGTCAGCTATAACGACAAGCATAACGAGATTAATGGCGAAGGTAACCGCGACGGCGAAAGCAACAACCGTTCATGGAATTGTGGTGTGGAAGGTCCCACTTCCATTCGTGATGTCAACGAGCTGCGTCAACGCCAGATGCGCAACATGTTTTCCACTCTGCTCGTCAGCCAAGGCATTCCGATGATTTGCGGCGGCGACGAGGTGGCTCGCACGCAGATGGGCAACAACAACGCCTACTGCCAAGACAATGAAATTTCTTGGACGCACTGGGATTTGGATGCAGAGCGCAAAGATCTTCTGGAATTTGTCTCCAAGCTTATTCATTTGCGTTTACAGCATCCCGTGTTGCATCGGCGCCGTTTCTTTACTGGGCGCGAACCAGGGGATGATTCTGAGATGATTCCGCAGGTTGAATGGTTTGATCACACCGGATCCATTATGGACATGGATGACTGGCAGAACACGCACGCTTTCTCAATGATGGTCTATCTCAATGGTTCAGATATTCCCGAGGTGGACTTTTATGGCAATCCGTTGGAAGACAACGATTTTATCTTGATTTTCAATGCTCATTACGAGCCAATTCAGTTCACGTTGCCTGATGAGCAGTACAGTCACAAGTGGCAGTTAATTGTGGACACAGACAACCCTAAGGGGCCTGTGCTCAACTATGAGGCTGGTTTTGCTATTACTGCCCAGTCGCGCAGTTTCATGCTGCTGATGAGTGCTGACAAGCCTGGCAGGGATTGACAAGCCTAGTAGGGATTGACAAGCTAGAAGACAAGTCGGCCATCAGAGAAAAACTCACTGATCTGAAGCAATGCGTGATTCTAGCAAGGGCTCCTGCTTGCGGCTGTTGTTTGGCACCTGCGTTTGTACGAGCTGTGTTGCCACGCGATCGGCTTCGATAGCGGCGATTTGGCGCGAAAACACAATGAACCAGCCTAGGAACATCATGCTTGCCAGCGCCTCCACGTTGGTAAGCGTATTGTGACCTAGTATCATGTTCACCCAAAAGAGCGCGCACAGCAGCGCTGCGAGATCAGAAATGACCATTGTGGCGCGGCTTAAGCGAGGAGCAAGCCAAGGGAGTGCTAGAAACAGTGCTAACACGACGAACGGCAGTCCTTTTGCACAGAGGTTGTGCATCAGGTAGTGGGGTGTGTAGCGGAACGCGCCGATGCCGATGAATGCTAAGCCAGAGAGTGTGAGTAGCACCGTCAACACGCTAATACGTGCCATGAAATGAGGTATGTCATACCCGCGATTTGGATCTTCTCGCGTGTGATCGTGGCGCAATCGCATTAAGCGCTCGATAGTAACCAGTTCGGAGACGGCGAAATAGCTGACGATAATGATGCACACCCCAGCCAGCATAAGTGTGGAATTGAACATAGTGGCGGCGAAGGTGGTGCGGTCTCCTAGCTGGGAAAAATTATTGTGATACCAGTAAGGGTCATCAGTAGTTAATCCAGCCGTACATACGCCGGAAATAACAAAAAACGGCAGTAAAGAAGCGAGGGTTGTGGCGTTCATCATTCGTGCTTGCACGAAGGTGGTGTATCCGACAATGCCGCAGAAAGTAGCGCAAACAGACGGCATGTATCCAACAAAAATTGCGCCACCCATCACTTGATTGATGGCACTGAGCAGCGCGAATGACGATAGAAATGTAGTGGCCGCATATACCACAGACAGCGCCACAGATTCAAAAACTCGTCGCAATGGTATCCACCAGCCGCGCTTGAGCGTCATCGATCGCGAATGGCTCATATAACCAACAAGGAAGGAAATCACAGCGCACGCGGCTACAAGACCTGAGCATATAATGAAGCGGCGCTGCGTCAACTGCCATATTGCAGGAGCATAGCGAAGATACGGATCCATGCCGCCCACGCCGATCATTGCACACAGGATGAATGAGATTAGTCCGCCTGTTTCGGCACGCTGATGGCGCCCCATAATTCTCCTTGTGTTGCTCCCTGTGTTTGATTGCGTCAAGCTGTATTGTACAATGACTAGATGTGCCTCAGTGTGCTGAGGTGACGGGCTGTAGCGCAGTTTGGTAGCGCGCCTGCTTTGGGAGCAGGATGTCGCAGGTTCAAATCCTGTCAGCCCGACTGGTGTTGCCATGAACAATATAGGGAGAATCGGTATATGGCCGACGAACAAGACAGAGGCAAAGAGGCCGCGCAAGAAGCGCTGTGTGTTCCCCGTTTTGAGGATTTGGTAGCTCCTGTAGCACTACCGCGAAAACGACCGCCGTTGCCGGCAGTGCTGGGCGGTGTTGTTGCATGCGTCGTGGCAATTGTGCTGGTTGCAACTATTGCTGTGGTTCGTCCTTTTACTTCGTTGCGTGCTTCTGACTATGCTTCCGGCGCCTCGAGGGTCGAAGTCTTGCAAGATCGATATGAGGCTGTTTCAAGTTCGCTTGATCAAGCGTTGGCTTTTTTGCTTTCGCAGTCTTCGCAATATGATTCTGCCGCGGTTGCCAATGTGAGCAAATACACTGGCGAGTTGCGCAAGTCGATTGATTCCTTTGGTCGGCTTAAAGTGGCCAACAAAGATGAGCAAGTCAACGCAGCTTACACCTTGTATGAACGTCAAGCTGAGCAGTTCATTGATTTTGCGAATAATCTCGCCAAATCCACCAAGGTGTTGTCTCAGGTGAAGGACGCTTGTGACGACACAGTTAGCGGCACTGCATTCGATGAGGATTATGCAAGTGAATATGAGCAGTATGTTGCTGTATGCAGAACCAGTGTTAGCAGTCTTACCGACGCTCCGTCCAAAGTGGTTACAGAGTTTGCCACTACATTGTCGAATGCGCTTGACCAAACAAGCGATGTGCTTAATCAGCTCAATGACATCGGCAGTCCAGTTGGTATTTCCACTGGCTCTGCAACAGGTCAGCAGTTAGCGCAGTTGTCGTCCCAACTGGTTGACCTTGATATTCCCTCCATGTTCAGTGAGTTTTATGCGAACAAGCTGCAGCAAACCCGCGATAGTGCAAGCCCAGCAAAGTTGCTTGAACGTATGCAAACAGCTCTTGAGCAGGGATATGAATCCGCAAGCAAGAAGTGAGTTGTTTTTATGAACAGTGACATCACCATGTGGCCGGCTCCGGCGGCTAAAACTGCGCTTGATGCCACGGTTGAGATTCCGGGCAGCAAGTCGCTGTCGAATCGCTATTTGGTGCTTGCGGCGCTGGGCGGGCGGCCGGTGACACTGGTCGGCTTGTTGCGTTCGCGTGACACCGATTTGATGATGGATGCCTTGAGGGTGCTGGGGGTGCGCTGTGAGAGTGATGACGATGCGCCCACCACGGTGCGTGTGACGCCGCCTGAATCAGGCGTGTTCAACGGCAATGTTGAAGTGTTTTGCGGCTTGGCAGGGACGGTGATGCGCTTCGTGCCAGGGCTCGCGCTGTTTGCCACAGGGCCAGTGCGTTTCGATGGTGACAAACAAGCGTATGCCCGTCCGATGAAGCCGGTGCTGGATGGTTTGCAGCAGCTCGGTGCGCGCATTGAATATCATGGCGAGATTGGCCGCTTGCCCTTCACTGTCATTCCTCCTCGTGCGTTGCCGGAGGGGCAAGTCGATGTGTGCATTGATGCTTCAGGCTCGTCTCAGTTTGTTTCTGGTCTGCTGTTGATTGCCTCGCGTTTGCACGGTGGTATGAGGCTGAGCCACACGGGGGAGAAGACGCCAAGCTTGCCGCATATTCGCATGACGGTGGCTGATGTTGAGGCGGCCGGTGGGTGTGTTGAGGCCGATGAAACGGCTCGTGTATGGAACGTCGCCCCGCATGGGCTTCAACTGCCTCAGCGGGTGGCAGTTGAGCCGGATTTGTCGAATGCTGCGCCCTTTCTTGGAGCCGCGCTGATCGCCGGTGGTATCGTGCGTGTGCCGAACTGGCCTGAACACACCACACAGCCGGGCGGGTTGCTGCCGGGGTATCTGGAGCGCATGGGAGCCGAAGTGTCGTTCCCTGTGCGTGACGGCGTGCGCTATTGCAGTGTGAGAGGCACCGGTGTGATTCATGGGCTTGGTGATTTCGATTTGACGGCGGCAGGGGAGATTGCTCCCTCGCTGGCGGCTGTGCTTGTGTTTGCTGACGCGCCGACCAATATGATCGGCATCGGTCACTTGCGCGGGCATGAGACGAATCGTCTTGAGGCGCTGGTCGCTGAAATCACCCGAGTGGGTGGCCTCGCGCGTGAATTGAATGACGGCATTGCTATTGACCCTGTTAGCAGGGAAGCGCTGCACGCCGCCGAAATGGAGACTTACGCCGACCATCGCATGGCCACATTCGCCGCAATGCTGGGCTTGCGTATTGACGGCATCAGAGTGCGCAACGTCGAAACCACGCGCAAAACCCTGCCTGATTTCGTTGATATGTGGCAAGGCATGCTGGCTTAGGGTTTGAAATGTTACGAAAAGGCCGACCTTCGCAGGTCGGCCTTTTCGTTGATGTTACTTGAAAGTAAATCAGGCAACCTTGTTGCCGTAAGTGTCTTCGCCAGCATCCGCAATGGCGGCGGACTTACGGGCGATAGCCAGCTCCTCGTTCGTTGGAATCACGCAAATCGTGACAGACGAATCTGGAGTGGAAATGATGCGCGGCTCCTTGGAGCGGACGTCATTCTTTTCCAAGTCAAGCTTCACGCCGAATGCGCTGAGCTTGTCGCACACTTTTTGGCGCACGATCTCATCGTTCTCACCCACACCGGCGGTGAAGGTGATGACATCCACGCCGCCCATCTGGGCGGTGTAGTTGCCGATATAGCCGACGATGCGGTGCACGTAGACTTCGAGCGCCAGCTTGGCGTCCTCATTGCCCTCGGCAACGAGACGATGCACTTCACGCAAATCGCCGTGGCCGGTCATGCCCATCATGCCGGAACGCTTGTTGAACAGGGCATCGAGTTCATCCACGTTCATGTGGGCGTTGCGGATCAGGTGGAAGACCACTGCCGGGTCGATGTCGCCGGTGCGTCCGCCCATCATGAGGCCTTCCAGCGGGGTCAGGCCCATGGAGGTCTCAACCGGCT
>CAVFKU010000047.1:7277-12687 GCA_963623245.1 Parabacteroides merdae | reverse complement strand
GCCGGAATCCACGTATTCAGATAAGAGCTGGAAGGTCACTGATTCTGGCGGCAATGTGCTGCCTGGCGACAAGAACGGCAATGGTCTTCCTGAAGACGCCACTGGCCGCATTCGTGTGCGCTTGGCAAACCGCTTGCCTTCGTCCACTTACACGATTAACAACACGAGCGGTGTGGTCACCAAAACAGACACGGTGATCCCAGGAGAAATCCGCATTAATGGTGTGATGGATTATCCGCGCGACGAGTTTTTGAATTCTGTGACGAGCCAATACACTCGCCGTCAATATCAAGCTGCCACCGCGTCGAATCACGCGGAATACCTGTATATGGATTTGAACAGCACTGACACAGCCAAGTTCATTCCGGAAATTCCTGTGCCGAAGGTCACGTCGAAGGCGTTTGCTGTTAAGCCTTCTTCCAGCGAGACGAAGGAAGAAAAGGTTGGCCACGAAGTGCAAGGCCCGTTGAATCAGGCCAATTCAGGCTATCGCTTCAGCTGGGGCAACACGGCTAAAGGAAGTCATATAAAGTCTGGCGAGCTCACCATTCCTTTTGACACAATCTCTACGAAAGTAGACAAAGGCAAAACGCTGATGGGCGCGGTAAAGTCCAGCAACCAAGCAGATACTTCCTCAAAACGAGGTGATTGGTATTACGAGCCGCGTTTCAGAACCGATGAGGTGACACTGTCGAAGGAATCCTTGCGCTATTTAACAGGCAAAGGTGACATTGCCAGCATCACCTTCACCACCAATTTGTTCCACACTGTGTGCTCTAGCGGTATTCCTGCAAGATGCTATGTGACGAATCTAGGCACTACAACATTTACGTGGAAACAGATTGAAGAACTCGCAAAAACCGATGAAAAGGATGAAAACGGCAATCCTGTTTACAAGGATGTTGTTTTTAAGCGTGGCGCAGATAATGTCGGCTGGGGCAAGAAATACAACGAGTTTCATTTCAAAGATGTGGAAGCAGAACTGGCCTCTATCACGATCGTATATTCTGATTTCCGTGCCAGCACGGAGCCGAGTGAAACTCCGGCGCTGAGCGAAGACAACACCATGCTGGAAGTGCGCGGTGCGCCGCTCCAGTTGGAAGATTTGAGCTTGGAAGCCACGTGGTCCACCGACTACCCTGCGGGCTATAAGCGCGACCTTACGCGCGAAGAGCAAACCAAGCCAGGCGATTCGCGCCACAGCAAGTTCAACAAGTCTGATCAGGCGCACTCTCACCTGCTTAAATCCACTCTGCAGCCCAAGATTGATGTGAAGAGCTTCACCACCACGGCTACCGAGAAGGACGTGAATTCCACTGGGCGCAAATACGAAGACAAAACCTTGGAAGTCAAATATGGTGACCCGCGCACCGGCTATTTGGTGAAACTGGGCAATGTTGCCACCGAAGACCAGATCACTTCCGCCCGTTTCAGTATTGATTTAATGGACGGTACAGGCCTGTATTCCTTCCTCAAGAAAGATAAAGAGCGAGACGGTTTCCGCACGCAATACGTGGGCTTGATGAAGGGTTTGTTCTCCATAGGTGAGTTTGATTCGCTCACGCTGAAATACTACGACGACAAGGACGAGCTGAAAACACTCAAGCTCACCAAAACAGAGCTTGAAGAGAAATATAAGACCAAAGCGGACGAGCTTGCCGATCCATACAAAACTTGGGCAAACGGCCATTACGAGTATTACTTGTCTGAAAGCGCGTGGAATAACGGTTACCTCTATGGCTTGGATGTGCTGTACAACACCGTGGGCAATCAAACACTCACTGATTCGGTCGAATTTGTGGGCACGCCCACAGGCACCTTGGATGAAATGCCGTTGACCGGCGTGTTCGGTGCGTTGAGTGACGACAAAGATGCGCGTGTTGACCCCAAGGTGCTTACTTCAGTGAAAGACACGGCAGCAATCAAGCCCGTTATGCCGAAAATTGCCATAACTGGCAAGGCGTTCTATACGAACAGCACAGGCGATGCGAAAGAAGGCGACGCCACCGGCAACAGCAAGGCGCCAAGCGACCCTGCCCCCGTCGAGCAGTCAAGCAATACCACTCAGTCGGGTGACACTACGCAGTCCAGCAATGCAGCAACGCAGTCTGGTGAAGCCGCTGTGCAAACAGCTGACGCGCAAGAAACAACTGACGATCAGCAGAACGCAGGCACGTCAGTGACTTCACCTTCCGTGCTGGCGGACGGCCCAGTGCCCGAGAGTGATCGCATTGCAGCTCCCGTGCCATACCGTTGGGGCGAAGGCGACGGCGAACACGCCTATTTCGAGTTCACCGTTTACAACCCTTCGAAGTATTACCTGCCCTTCGGCTCCAGCTTGTACGACGTGAAACTGACCGAAGACTCTCACAGCGATAAGGACCGTTACGAGGCTGAAGGCTTCCTCACCCGATATATTGACATCGACGGCTTTACCGACAAGAGCAAGCTTGAGGAGAGCAACAAGCGCAATGCAAACAATGTCTCTGGCCGCATCACAGCCATTGACTTGTGGAATTGGAAGGAAGACCTGAACAATTTGGGCAATCCTGACAAGACCATTGAGCTGAAAGATTTTGCTTCTTTGGTGGACAGCCAAGGCACCTTGCGCATTGATTTAAGCAAATACAGCGAAATTACCAAGCTGGGCATGCTTCGCATTCGTCACGCCGACGCTGCCGACATGATCACCGCCGGCGTTGACAATAGCCACAAGGCTGTGGTGCGCTTTGAAGGTGTGGTGCGTGAAGGTAACGAAAGCATGAACCATCGCGCCATGTATCTGCCCCTTGAAGAAGACAATCCTGCAAAGGGCACGTGGCATGACCTGAAGATGACCATTATGGCTGCCGCTCCCGTGACCACGGTGAAAACTTTCCGCACTAAAGGCAGCGATGATGAGGAAGAGGATTTCGAAGGCGGGTTCCCCACTGACAATCCTCTGCTTGACGACCCTGATGGCACCGATGCAGCCGATAAGGTGAATAACAATGGCAAGAAGTCGCATTACGAGCACAACAAGCTCGTGGGCTATCGCGCCATTATGGAAAACCGTTCGTTGGCGCGTATTGACGAAGCCACGCTTAACTTAGAGTTGACTGCTCCTGAAGACGTGAAGAAAGACACGGAAACGCAGGCTGTTGATCCCACTGATTTCCGTGGCTTCTTGGCCAAGAAGGTCACCATTTCCAAGAGCTTGGTGGACGCTGGGCGTTACACTACTGATCCCGCTAAGTCCACGAGTGAACAAACTGATTCAGTGCAATCGGTGAACTTCTTCTTCCAGAAGCAAGACAAGCGCGACGACCCAGTGAAGGTCGAGTTGACTTTGGAGGAGTTGAAGAAGCTTTCCAAGAGCAACAACAGCGAAAATGGCGACTGGGTGCTGGACTTCTCCAAGCATGAGAAGTTCAAGAACCACGTTAAGGATTATCTGACGAAGATTACCGTGGAATACAAGTCCTTCCAGCGTTCCATTGCCTACAACAAGAACGTTGAGTTGAACGACGCAGTATACGTAGACATTTACGGCACGCCAATGTGGTACAACAACCATGACGACACGCGCAAACTCAGCGAGCTGAAGGAAACCTTCACTCCCACCGGCGTGCACGACAAGGTTCTGCACGAAAAGAAGAAAGCTTCCGACAAGAACCAGATTGGTGTTAAGCGCCCGAAGCCAGACATTGTGATGGAAGCGGAATACAAGGACGCTAAAAGCGATAAAGCCACTGACACCACGGCTGAGCGAGGCACGGTGAAATCAGACGCGGCTGCGAAGAGTTTTGCCACCGAGTTCAAGGAAGTCACCGTTCCTTATGATCGTGACATGCAAGTGTGGGCAAAGCTGTTCAATCAGAACATTAGCTCTCTTGCCTTGGTGGATGCCCAAGTGGATTTGCCGTTGAAGTGGGAAACCACCATTGTGCAGTCCAAAGACAACAAGGGCGAACAATACAAGGGGGAGCGCTTCGCGGCAGCCACTGGTTTCCACACCACGGGCTTGAGCATTGCTCCAGAACTGTTCGACACCTTCACCACAGCCGGCACGATTGAGCTGTACCCGTGGAAGAAGGTCACGAAGACAGAAGTTGATGGCAAAACCACTAAGGAAGTCATCACTTTGGAAGCCGATGATGCTAAGAAGATTGTGCTCACTCCGACTGATAAGAACGATTGGTCAAAGGGCTTCACTGTCACGAGCAGCACCAGCAAGAATAGCCAAGAAACTCCCTTCACGGTGAGCAAAGAGCAGGGCTTGAAGATCTCCGAAGAACAGCTGGAGAAGCTGGGTATTGGTTCAGACAATGACGTGTTTCGTGTTAGGCTCGTCGGTTGGGCTGGCATGAAGCCTGAGCAGACGGCTGAAACTCAGCGCATTGTGTTCGATGGTTTTGAAGATTCTATGTTCGGCACTAATAGTGACGAGACAGAATATAACGGCTTGGCAAACAACGAGCGCGCCAAGGGCTTGGCAGTCAACCATTTGGGCGGTTTTGTTCAAGAAGAAGCCTCGTGGGATGAGGGGCATTATTACCGCGCTGAAGACACTTCGTGGGTGGGTATTGCTGTGGGTAAGTTGACGTTGGATGCGGTGAGCCGTGCAGCGTTCACTACTGACAACACGCAAACAGATGAAACCCATAAGCGGTTTACGGCATTCTCTAATGCTGATGACGTGCACCATTATTCAAGCAATAGTGGTGGTGAGAGTAATCAGGCGTTGCAGATTGGTTATAAGGCGCAGGGCTCGTATTTGTTTGATTTGCGTCAATATACCGAGCATTACTGGTCAGAAGGCGCCGGGCCGCATAGTAATTACCAATGCGGTGCGTCATATTTGTCTGAGCGCTCCAACTGCAAAGGGGAAGCGTCTCAAAGCAATCGTGCTCCTTGGGCGTTGTATGCTACGAATGTGGGTATGCATGCGTATTTCACGCAGAACTTGCCTAATGATACGTTTGATGCGTATTACATTAAGGTGCATGCTAATGCGATTAATTATTTGAAGTCCATTCGTGTGACCTATGAGGACGGTACTGTCAAGACGCTTGATGAAAGCACGTTGAAGAGTTATCAGGACAGCAATTATCTAACTGCAACAGGTGAAGATAAGCGCAAGACAGATGCTGGTAATTCTGCGAAGGGCAACTCGACGGAAGAGGGCACTGGCACTGACGGGCAAAAGCACAAGTATCTGCGTATTAGCTTGCTTGATGCGAAGACCACTAACAGTGCTGATAGCACTTCGAAGACTAAGAGCGCTAATAGTAGCAGCACGTGGAACTGGACGTCCGGTGATAAGGACGCTCTCTACCGTGATCCGCTGGACAGCTATTATGACACGCCTGAAACTGTGAAGTCTAAGGCTGTTAAGCAGATTCGTTATGAGGTGTATATTAATCAGAAT
>CAVFKU010000047.1:0-7015 GCA_963623245.1 Parabacteroides merdae | reverse complement strand
GTGAGGGTAAAGATGGTGATGCTGACCCTGACCTTGCTACTGATGACACGCCTGAATCTGAATATAAAACCGCTTCAGGTTTGGCAAGCACCTGCAACACCTATGCGAATGTCAAAACAAAGACCAACTGGTCGCTGAAAGATTACGGCCATCATTCTGACGGTCCTAGTACTCATCCGCATCATGGTTATAAGCTCGGGCATACTGCGTCTCGTGCGAATGTGCAGGTGGTGCCCAACAAGCTCGAAACTGTTAAAGGCCACGTCACCGCTGACAGCAAAGAAAAGGTGGAAGATGGCACTGCTGATGGTGTTGACGGGCGCGAAGACGCAGAATTTGCTTCCGACCAGCATTTCTCGGTGAGCTTTAATCGCAAGGCGCGCAACGTCACCGAAGAAGACGATAATCACAAGAAGCATAGCTATGTCAAGAATGACAATACTTCTGACTGGTATTCTGCCAACTTGGTGGCTCATGACGACAAGATTGTACTCGGCGACGACATGCCTGCCCTGCACCCCTATGACGCATTGGGCTATTACGGCTTCCTGCCCACGGGTATAAGCATTAAGAACACCAAGACCGGCGATGACGAAAGCACGGATTTGCTGAAACTGGTGACCCGTGTGGAAATCAAAACCGCCAAGATTAACAATATCTCAACTCCAACTGAGAAGTCGAAGATTACGAAGACGAATGAGAAAACCATCGTCTTTACGTCCAATCCTGATTTCACTAACAAGAACGAGCGCAATATCAGCGAGCTTCAGGCTTCGGTGAATGCGTCTGGCGATTGGCTAATCTCCTTCAAGAACAAGGACGAGAAAGAAGCCCCCGAAATGGAGGTTTCCGGCACAGAAAAGAAGCTGGCCGCCATTGAACTTGGTGAGCATGAGTTCGTCACCGGCTACGAGATTACCTTGGGCAAGATGCGCGGCGACGCTGACGTGACCAAGGAATACGTGGGCAACAAGCGCACCCAAGTGGGCGTTGACATCAAGAAGGTTGATGTCAACGTGTACGGCCGCCCCTATGCCTTCGTCAACCAGTCGAAGACAGTGAAGGAAGACAATCTCAACACTGCTTGGGTTGACAATTACGTGAATCTCAAATACGTCAAGACCAAGCCTGCAAAGAAGGATGAGCAGGAAAAGGTTGTTATCGAGAGCAACGTTCATGCCGATTACGACATCAACGACAAGGACATGCCCCCAGCCACAGGCAAGCATGCCGACACGGATCAGGCTTGGTATTTGGGCTATCAGATTGATTTGCTCCCGCAGGTGGACGTGGATGTGACTCGTAATGGCAACGGTTCCGACGGCACGCACTTCTACGACTATCAAGAAAACAACAGCGATCCAACCATTATGCGCTTCACCAACCGCTTCTGGAACAAGCAAGGTGAAGAAACAGGTCAGAAGCGCACCGCCCGAATCATGGGCACCACGTTGGACGCGCAGTTGGCTGACGAGTTCCGCGTGCGCAAGCTCTACATTCCTGCGGACTTTGTGGAAGGCAGTTGGTTCAAAGCCACCAAGCTGCGCTTGACCGTGGATGATGTTAAAGACGATGTTAATTTGCGGGCAGAGAATCTGCTCGACACGCACACCGAGCGTGAAATCACCTTCACCTTGGACGAGCTGAAAGCAAAGAACTACATCACCAAGGCAGACGCATCGAAGACCGACGGTTCCAAAGCAGACAGCTCTAGTTCTGAAGGTTCCAGTTCTGACGCTTCCAAGACTGACACTTCCACCTCAACTACCACTGTTGCTAGTGGCGATTACGTGGTGGATATTGAGCAGATTCTGCGCGATATCGCCAAGGAAGAGAAGGTCTCGTCCACTGTCAATCCAACAGCGCTCACCGCTGAACAGAAGAAGACTCTGGGCACCAGCAGCGACACCACTGCAAACAAGAGCGCGATGACGGCCACCTACAAGGGGTTGAGCGGTACAGCTCCAGTTGGTTCCACCATTACCAACACCCTTAATGGCTGGGTTAACACCGATAAGGACTTGACCTATTTGCAGGCCAAGATTTCGCACATGCAGTTGACCTTCGAAGCGGTGAGCCCGAACCGTCTCAAGCCGGAAACTGTGCTTGATTCAGGCCAGTGCTTAATCCCTGGTGGCAACACCAAGAAGGAAACCTACAACCACGAGAATCAGTGCGGCAATAAGAGCAGTGGCACAGATGCTGCTACCTCAACTGAGCCGGTGTATACCTTCGCCTACGACGGGTATGTGGTTGACCGCACTCCTGAGAAGTTCGAGAGCAACACGTGGGACATGACCAGCACGCCGACCTTCGGCAAGAACCCTGCTACTGGCCGTGACTACACTGGCTATGCTGAAAAGACGCACGATAAAGACAACACTGCCGACAGTCTTTGGGGTGACCTGAAGGTTGCCAACCGTGTTTCTACCAAGAACACCGTGTCTGTTGAATCGAATGCGCGTGCAGCTAGCGAAGTCACCGACTATCAGCATTACTGGCTGGCCAACCGTTTGGCTAACTTGGATGTGAGTTTGACGCGCACCAAGACGGTTACGGGTGACACGAACGGCAAGCTGGAAATCTTCGGCTTCGACCGCGACGAGAAGTCCACCACCAAGTCCAACAGCTACAACCCTGATAAGGGTGCGAAGAATCTGAGCATCCCCAACGAGGATCTTGTCACCGGCGATTATGTGGAGTACATCGCCAAGATTGGCGCGTCGAGTGCCGCATCACTGCCGGTGCAACACTTGGATGCTTCCTTCACGGTACCCAAGGGGCAACGCATTGTGGGCTGGAAGGTGCTGAACAATGGCATTAATAGTCTGAAGAACGATCCCATTACAGCGAAACTGGATGAAGTTTCTGAAGTGGCTAAGCTTGCAGGCTTGGTTGGAATTGACACCAGCCTGTCGGCTCGTGCCGGCACCAACACGGGTCTTGCGCGAGCTGGTGCGTTGAGCAGCAGCACCACCACGTTAAGCACTAACAATACGGCTGAGAAAACAGATGTGAGTGTGACGACGGGCGCTGACGGCAAGCAGTATGAGATTAATCATCACGCCATTAGCTTTAGCTTCGGTAATACAGCAAACGACGACACCAAGGACGACCCAACCCAAATCAAGCCGGGTGAATCGGTTGAACTGCTGATTGTCACGCAAATGACTGACGAGCTGGACACCACCTGCGAAACCGATAAGAACGGTGCTGTTGTATCTGGTTGCGATGCGGCGGCTCGCGCCACGTATTCCACCGATCCAGACAAGCCTTTTGTGGATCAGAACGCGTCGTCTGAAGGCAAGGTGCTCACCGCCACACTGGAAGTGCAGTCCAATACGAAGCATAGCTATGCCCAAACGTTGACCCGCACCGATCAGCGCAATGCCACGTATAGTGACGCTGGCACCACCGGCGGCCATAAGGGTAGCTACAAGATTTCTTCCTCGCAGGCTGATGACATTGATGCGCGTTTCGATGGCAAGAAGCAAACCGGTTTGCGCGTTGCAACAAACATTAAGCGCGACACAATGGACACACCCACTGTTGCCGTGGATTATCGTTACCTCAACCCGAGTGAATACACGGAAGACAAGTTCCTCGACAAGAGCATGTACACGCCCAATGCGAACACCACGGACATGTCGCCCACTGCCACACCAAACTCGTGGGGTCAAGACATGGCGCCGAGCGAGGTGACGGTTAAGGGTATTGCTAATCAGACTTTGCATTCGGTTGACATTGCAATGACGGTGGACTTGACCACGAATGTACTGAACGAAAGTCCTCAAACCACCGGCAAAACAACCACATACACTGGCAAGACAGTGTATCGCGGCTACGAGTTGACCGGCAAAGCGCAAGCCAAGAAGGCTGGCGCTGACGGCAAGACAACGCTTGCTGACGTGGCATATCCTGAGGATTTGCCGGAGGGTAATGCCACTGGCGAAGACCTTGAGAAGGGCCGCAAGAAAGTTGTTGTGGAATACTACGACGACGGTGTGCCCTATTGCTTGGCCGACGACGGCAAGACTGTGGATTCTGATGGCACGTTGAAGCGCGCCACAGGAGACGCTTGCGAAGGCAAGAACATTCTCGGATACACTTTCGACCCGCGCGACGACAATGGCGCGCTGCTGGTTGACGCTGACGGCAAGCCGAGTTGGACTGGCACGCCAAGCGTGGAAGGCGATAAGTCAAAGTGGAAGACTTACGAGCAGCTTGTTGAAAAGTATGGCAAGAGCTCGGACACCACTGTTGTGGACACTGACACCACTGTTGTGGATGTGGACACGACGACGAGCACCGGCACGAATGCTTCGAAGAAGTCAAGCGGTGACAAGTCCGGCCAAGGCCATTACGAAGACAGCTCCGTGTTCCGTCGCGTCTCTCGCGTGCGTTGGACGTATTACGATGTGCCGGCTGCCAAGAGCGTGGAAACACCAGGTTATTCCACTCAACAGGTGACTTCGTGGACCTTCGACGATGTGGTGCTTCCTGGTGTGAGCCTGTATAACGACGAGCGTGGCTCAAAGCAAATCGAACAAAGCGATTCTTCTAAGACCACGATTCGCGTGGACATGGGGCTCACCCACACGCACGACGAGAACACCTCTAATGCTGATCTGTTCAGCACGGTTTCTTCGACCAGTAAAGCCGACAGCGACAAGGCTGAAGGCGACAAGGCCGAAGGTGGCGATGCAGCAGGCGATGAGACTTTAGGTGACGAGACTGCAGGCGAAGCTGTGGCTTTGGCAGCAGAAGACGGCGGCACTGAAGTTGCGCCTGAAGGCAACACGACTGAGACTGAAACCGGCAAGACCGAAATCGGCAAGACTGAAGATAGCAAGACTGACAAGGATTCTGATAAGTCGACGAATCACGAGCCTCAGCTGGTCAAGTGGGATCAGAACGCGTCTGCTTCGCTCACCGTGTGGCGTCGCACGCCCATTATGAGCTTCCAGACGCAGATCTTCCAAACTGAAACGCAAGCGTCTCAGGTCTTCACAGATGCGGTTGCTGCGCAGCAGGCTAAGCAGAAGGAAGCCTATGTGCCCGGCGAGCGTTTCTGGTATCGCTCCACCTTGCGCAACGAGCGCAAGGGTGCTATCAGCTGCACTGAAACCAGCACGCATGGCAATAAAGACTGCGCCACCAAGAACAGCTCGAGTGATGTGGTGAACGCCAACCTGCAGGGCGAAGCGTTTGACCCAGTGCTGTACGAGAACATTCCTAGCGACTATTTGACCAACCCTGGCACCAAAGAGAAGTTCACGCTTGACGAGAATAAGGTCAGGCTGCGCTGGAAGAACGGCAAGGGTGAAGTGTTGTTCGACAACACCAAGAGCGCTACGGCAGATAAGGCAGATAGCGCTGCCGACGCCGCTGCCAGCACCGCTGCCACAGAGCAAGGCACCTACAAGCTTGAAGTGACCAAGACTTCCACAAATACCACGGCCGACACGGGTGGCGCCATGAACGTCAAGAAGCAATATGACGTGGACGCTTCCTCTAATTCAAACTTGGATTTGCGTGAAGAAGGCGCCACCGAAAACACCACTGTGGACACGTATTCCATCCGTTTGGTGCGCACCGACGGCAAGGAAGTCCGCATGAATGTGGGCGACGTGATCGAGCTGTGGTACGAAGTGCAAGCCAGTGTGGACAATCTGCCTCAAGCCATGCTTGACGCGGACAACAACTTGAGCACCACGGACGACCGCGATCAGATGGCTTCCTGGCCGACGAGTAAGGTATCGACCGCTGCAATGACATGGGTGGCGCCATTCTCTAAATCCATCCAGAGCTACGAAGCTGGCAACTTTGACTCTGATGTGATGAACATGGATTATCTCGTGCACGACGCCGGTTTCACTGTTGATCGTGCTGAGAAGTCTGATTTGTGGGAAATGCTTGATGGTGCGCGTTCGGTGATTCCAGGTGCCACCTTAACTTGCACTGTCAACCGTAGTGGTGGTTCAGGTTGCGGCAGTTATGTGGGTTACGGCAATGACCGTCGATGGGATGATATTGATTCCTTGGTTGATTACCAAAACGCGCCTTCAGACTTGAACTCGCAGTCGGTGCGTTATGTGCCCGCTACGTCGAAACTTAAAGGCGTTACAGCCGCTGCTGCGGGTGATGGCGTGGTGCCGTTGGCTGACCGCGACAAGCTGCCGTATGACGTGCGCATGCACAATAGGGCTGGCAATGTTAACGTGTCAAGTCAGTGGGATGAATGGCGCAATGGTGGCTCTCAGACCTATTGGCGTGATCGTGACCATTGGGCGCTGTCGATGAAATATCGTTTGCTCAGCACAGGCACCACACTGGCAGGGGATTCTGACAGCGCGTTGCCATTCCCCTTCAGTGGCAAGGTTGCCAAGCCTGAAAAGGACGCTTCTGATTACGACAGCACCTCTGGCTTGAATGTCAAGGGCAGTGTGCAGTCTGGCACCAACAATGTGAGCACGCCTGTGGTGTGGAGTGAAACTCGCTCGCACTTGCGCAAGGCATGGCTTGCCACCAGCAGCGAAATTAAGCCTGCTCAAGAAGTGGTGGGATATTGCAAGTCCACAGATACTGCGGTATGCCCCAGCGCAACAGAGCAAACGCAAATGAAGACTAACGAGCAGTCTTCGATTCGCTATGACAAGAATCAGAGTGGTGCGTATCGTGCGGCTTTGACGCAAGGCGACAGCACGCAGGTGAGCCTTGGTGTGGCTAATTACGGCGACCGCACGCTTGACGGTGTGCAGTTGACTTACGTGTTCCCGCGCGGTGTGGAGCCGGAATCTGCCCAGGATATTCTGGATGCTTTGTCTGCTGCAGACAGCGCGAATATTGATTCGTCGTGGCTGGGGCTTGACGTGAAGTCCATTACGGGCGACGTGGTGTTGCCTGAAGCATGGAGTCAAGTGAATCCTGCTAATGTTGACGTCGAAATTTTGCAGACGCCATACAAGATTTACGAAGATTCTGAAGGCAACAAGAACCCGACGGATGATTCCAA
>CAVFKU010000046.1:0-13320 GCA_963623245.1 Parabacteroides merdae | reverse complement strand
TTACGCGCACACTTTCCATGCCGAGCAGTTTGACACGTGTCGCGAGGTGTTGGTTGATGTGGCTGGCGGTTATGTGCCCGCATGGGACAGTCTGATGAAATCCACTGGCGCGCACATTTTCAACATGTTCATTATGAGTGCTGAGCGTTTTGATGAGTATTGCGCTTGGCTGTTTCCGATTCTTTTCGAGCTGGAACGTCGTTTGGATCCGACCTGGTATGGCGACGCGTTTCAGGCTCGTTATTTGGGTCGTGTTAGCGAACGTTTGCTTGACCCTTGGCTGGCTACTAATGGTTACCCGTTTAGTGAGTTGTCCGTTGTGAGTGCTGAGCCTGTCAACTGGTGGCGCAAAGGCACCGGTTTTCTTAAAGCCAAGTTCAAAGGGAAAACCTATGCAACAAGTTTCTAAAAGGAGGCGCTAATGGTGAGCTTGTCCACGGTTAATCAGTTGAAGAATTTGAACACCAGTTCAATGGTTGTCCCGAATGATGCAGAGTTGCGTCAAATGCAGCTGGTGATTCTTAGCGTGTTGGACGATGTTGTTTCCTTCTGCGAGCAAAATAATATTCGTTACAGTTTGGGTGGCGGCAGTGCGCTGGGGGCTGTTCGCCATAACGGTTTTATTCCTTGGGATGATGATGTTGATCTTGATATGCCGCGCGCTGATTACAATCGTTTTGTTGCATTGTTCCCCCAGCAGTTTGCTAAAAAATATTCGGTGCGCTGCCCAGAGTTAACCCCTCAAGATGGGTTGAGCATGTTGCGTGTGCGCCTTAAGGGCACGAAAGCGCGCATGCATGAAGACTACAATAACGACGATTGCGGCGTGTTTGTTGATATTTCCCCCATCGAAAATACGTATAATAGCGCTTTTCGCCGCTGGCTGCAAGGCATGAGTTGCATGGCGGTTGGTTTGTTCCATTCCTGCCGCCGATTCTACCGTGACAAGGATTTTTATCTTGATTTCGCCAAGGAAAACAAAGAGTTTTGCAAATCGGTGAAGCTTAAGGCTGCAATTGGCATGCTCTTGTCATTTAAGTCCATGGAAAGTTGGACGAAAACCTTAGTTCGCACTTACTCGCAATGCAAAGATGACAATAGCGAATATGTGTCTGTTCCTGCAGGGCGCGGTCATTTTTTTGATGAACTGTATCGGCGAGCTGATTTTGTGGAAACCCGCAAAATCGCTTTTGAGGGGCGTCAACTGGACGTGCCCAAGGACGCGGAAGGCTATCTTGCCCACCATTACGGCGATTACATGACGTTGCCGAGCAAGCAAGAGCAGGAGCATCACGCCTATCTTGAACTTGATTTGGGCTCCTATGCGAGTGAGCAGGGTGTGTCTGAGCAGGGTGTGTCTGAGCAGGGTGCAAACCAGCAGGATGCGGCTGAGCAGGATGCGGCACATGACTGAAGATTGCCAAACCTATGCTCTGATTTTCGCGGGCGGTGTCGGCTCACGCATGAAAGGCGCCAAACTGCCCAAGCAGTTTTTGAAATTGGGCGGCAAGCCGATTATCGCCCACACCATTGAGAAGTTCGAGCAGTGCGACGAAGTCGACGGCATTGTGGTGGTGTGCGTGAGCGACTGGCTTGACGAGCTGCGCAACGTCATCAAACATTTCGAGTTTCGCAAGGTCAAGGCGCTTGCGGCCGGCGGTGCTTGCGGCCAAGATTCCATTTTCAACGGACTTCAAGCAATCAAGAATCTGCTTGCTGACGACGAAGACGCTGTGGTGTTGGTGCATGATGGCGTGCGCCCGCTGATTGATGCGGACACCATCAGCCGTTGCGTTGCTTCAGTGAAAGCCAAGGGATGCACGGCCACCACCGCTTCCGCCATCGAAACAGTGGTGGTGCAGAAGGACGACGGTTGCGTGGAACACATCATGGATCGCTCCCATTGCAAGCTGGCACGTGCGCCACAAGGGTTCATGTTCTCCCAGCTGTATCAAGCACATTTGCGCTCGCAAGCAGATGGTTTGGAGTTCATTGATTCTGTCTCCCTGATGGCTCATTATGGCTACAAGATTCACACTATTGACGGCCCGGTCGAAAACATCAAAATCACCACGCCGAGGGATTTCTTCACGTTCAAGGCATACACCGACATGCAGGAGGTCGCGCAGATATGGGAGCAATAAATGAAACCACTGTTTTCAAGCAGGCTTTGACTGTTGCGCAGGACGAATCCATTCCTTGGGAAGCGTTGGAACATGCAACAATACTTGTGACAGGTTCCACCGGTTTAATCGGCTCGCAGTTGATGCGAACCTTGTTGATGCGGCGGGAACACAGCGGCTCGGATACGCAGTTTGTGCTGCCTGTGCGCAACATAGCAAAAGCGCAATCACTGTTTGAAGGTTTTGCTGGCATTGAATATCTGCCATGGTCAATGGGCGAGCCTTTGCACATTGACAAGCCACTTACCCATGTGATTCATGCAGCATGTTCTACTTCCAGCAAAGCATTTTCGCAACAGCCGGTGGAAACTGCAATGGATATTGTCAACGGTGCTCACGCAGTGTTGGAATGCGCGCGAAACAACGGCAGCGCCAAAACTTTGCTGCTATCCACAATGGAAATATACGGCGAAACTTCGGTTTCGCCAATCACTGAAGCTGATTTAGGCTATCTTGATCCGCTGGTGGTGCGCAATAGCTATCCTCAAGCAAAGTTACTAATGGAGAATTTAGGGGCTGCGTACGCTGCTGAATACGATTTGCCTGTTGCTGTTCTTAGGCTTGCTCAGACGTTTGGGCAAGGTGTTGCCTCTGATGATGGGCGTGTGTTCGCTGATTTTGGGCGTTGTGTGCGCGAGGGGTGCGACATTGTCATGTTCAGTGATGGCTCGAAGCGCAACAGTTATCTTTCGGTTGATGACGCTGTGCGTGCTGTTCTATTCACGCTTATTCAAGGCAAAAGCGGTGAAGCCTACAATGGTGCGAACGCGGGCACATATTGTTCCATCAAAGAGATGGCGCAAATGCTATTGAAGGAGTTTGGTAATAGCAATCAGCAGGTTCGTTTTGAGGTGGATGAGCAGCGTGCCAGCACCTTCCGCAAGGGCGATGACATTCGCTTAGATGTTTCAAAACTTGAAGCGCTGGGCTGGAAACCCACTGAGGATTTGCGGGACATGTATGCGCTTATGTTTGCAACATGGGATGAGAGCCACTAAGTTCGCTCGTTGTCTGAGCAGATAACCGATTAAGACAGGCGCTATTATTTCAACTAGGCAAATGTCCTAACGCTCCGTTAACTGTGCGAAATCAGCCAACATACCCGCGTGCGGTAGGCAGCACGCCCAACGTTAACGGCGTGACTTGCTTCGTATATCTACCGCTAGATCGTCTTCTGGGGGCGCGCGCATGAGTGGAGCGTCCGGATGCACACGCACATCTATAATCCGGAAATCTTTAGGTGAAGATGGCGGGTAAACGGTCAACTTGTTAATGAATGGCGCTACTCTATATATCTGGACGGAGGCATGATGAATACGAATGAGGTTGCTGCAGCAGCTACCACCAACCCGCGTGTGTTGGTGATGATGGCGACGTACAACGGCGAGAAATACGTGGCTGAGCAGATCGATAGTATTTTGGCTCAGGGGGGGGGTGTTGATGTGACGCTGGTGATTCGTGATGATGGTTCCACTGATGGAACGGCGGCGATTTGCGAGCAGTATGCTCGCAACCATTCCAATATTGATTTTGCAGTGAATGAGCAGAACAAGGGTTGTGCTCTGAACTTTATGGATATGGTGTATGCAGCTGATGCCACAACCTACGACTATTTCGCGTTCTCCGATCAGGATGACTACTGGCTGCCGGAAAAGCTCAGCAAAGCCATTGAGCAACTGAATTCTACTCCCGCCACCGCTCCGGCGCTGTATTATTCGGATGTGCTGAACGTTGATGCGGAGCTTAACGGCGAGTGCCCCGAATACTATCCTTTCGCCCAGTGCCACAGTCCTTTAAAAGCAGCATTGGTGACTAATTGGGCAAGTGGATGCACCATGGTGTGGAACCGTTCACTATGTCGGCTATTACAGCAGGCAAAGTTGCAAAGTTTTTTGCGCTGGCATGATGCATGGGTGCATCTTGTTGCGTTGAGTTGCGGTAAGGTTGTTGCTGATTTAAACCATTCCTATATCAAGCGCAGAATCACAGAAACAAATTTGATAGGAGAGCGCAATTTTGGT
This sequence comes from Parabacteroides merdae, assembly GCA_963623245.1. Taxonomy (GTDB): domain Bacteria; phylum Actinomycetota; class Actinomycetes; order Actinomycetales; family Bifidobacteriaceae; genus Bifidobacterium. Next base: position 9,116 of record CAVFKU010000046.1, on the reverse strand, counting down.
GCTTTTTCTTTCGCTCGGTTATACGGTCACGTGAAACAGTTATTCACCCCTTCTCCACATCACTACACTTCAATAGCTAACTTTCTCTTGGAAAACTACGGTTCTGATATGTGCAGCAAAAACCGTGACATTGTGCAATCCTTTGTTTCTGGGCAGACAAGCTTCATCAAACGCTGTCATTTGGCCGCGGATTGTGAGTACCGAATTCCTTTCCGTAATGAGACGCTTTTGATCCGTTTGAAGCTGATTGCTAACCGTTACTAATGATTGTGGTGCCACATTTTGCTTTCAAACCTAAGAATGCGAAAACGTCTGGAGACCCAACCGGCGAAACAGTCAAAGCGGCATCAGAACCTTTTGCGGTGCATGTTGCCACATGGAAGTACCTAGTGCTTATTGCGCTGTTAATTGTCGGCTTGTATCTTTTTGTTTGCGATACTTATCGCCTTGCTCATCAGATGGGCGTAGAAGCCTCTAATTATTTGGCTCTTACTAAGCAGGTGCACGCAAAATACGCGGCGTATTATTCAGCTGCGAATGTCCGTTTCGGAGAAGGATATGGTATTACTACGATTTTAGTTATGTTGGTGTCTTGATTTTTGGCTTATTGCAAGGAGCCATTTTCTGTGCGTTGTATCTGTATGTCAAACGCAAGAAAAGCGTTATTCCATTGGTTCCTTTTACGCTGATTTATGTGTTTATGATCGACTTGGTTCGAGAAGAGTTCATCTTCAACCGCATGATTTCCAGTAACATTTTCCTAACGCTGCTTTTGTTTTTTATCGTCACCTATTGGCTCAACACTCCAGTGATTCAGGATTTCAAAACTAGATTGGCGCAGATTCGTGGGGCGAAGCAAGTGGGGAAATCTTTGTGCTGAAGACTGTTATAGTTCGAAGTATTTGGTTTTCAGCAGGTCGGCATCATTTTCTATGAGCGCAGGTGCGTATTACTAGGCTCAATCGCTGATTGGCATATCGTATTCTCGTTTCATTGCATTGGTGGAGACTACCCACTGCTTGCCGAACTTGCAAACGTCCACGCCGTTCACCAGTTTCCCGTAGGAGATGGCTTTCCGTAATGTGCTTTCGTTCAAGCCCCAAAGTTCGGTGGCGTCACTGAACGCCATCAAACCGTCGAAAGGTGTTTCAACCTTAGTTCCGTTTGCCCAAAGTTCGTCGCAGGACAAGTCCAAATCATCGTTCCAGACGACACCGTATCCGCCCGTGTCCACGCTGACGCAGGCGAACTCTGCGGGATTGTTTTCAAGCTGCTTGAACGCGGGCAGTTTTTTGAACAGTGGGGTTATGTCGTACACTTTGGTAACACCTTCGCTGAACTGGACGCTGAGTTTGAAGCTGGGGAGGGGTGCGACATTCTTTATTTTGTGGAACATGTGCGGTTCTCCTTATTCCAGTGGTGGGAGCTTTTTGAACTCCTGTGTTTCCCAAATCTCCTGTAAGTCGTTTTGATTGAGGAACAGCCATTCTCGTACCATTGCTAGGGCTTTTGCTGGTAGGAAACCTTCCAGTACTTCGCCTGTCGTAAGGTCGATTGCGGCTACGTTTTCGTTATAGATTGCATGGATGTGAGGTGGGTTGTGCTCGTGTTGTAGGAAGTACATTCGGATGATGATTCCGTAGAATCTTGATAGTACTGGCATTGCTGAATCGACCTCCTCACTCCCCATAGTATATCACGATACCGTGACACCGGCTTCGAGGTCTCGCGACTTTCCCTCGTGCCGTTCCTGCGCATAATGCTGCGAATCCAAGAAATCTTAGAGGCTTGGGCGAATCGCATTATTTATGCAGGGAAGCGCGCAAAGAGCGAGCTTGTGCGACTAGGCCGAGCAGTGGCCTACGAAACAGTATTAAAAATAGGGCATAGCACACTGCATATCCAGCACAGGCAATCAAGGTCGGTTGGGTGATGACTAGGGCAATGAATATGAGGCTTAAGGCGACTTCGGCAAGGCTGAGAGCGCTTCGCTTCACACCCAGCTGGCGAGCCATGTACCGTTCGGAATACATGCTTCGGCCGATGATGGTAACCACCATGCCAGCAATCACCACATATACCGAACTAATAACATAGGCGCCGCATATCGCAATCACCGCACTCGCCGCCACTGAAACAATGTTGATCGCCAGCAACTGAGTTTCTTCGCGTCTCACTTTCATCAGTGTGGTGCAGCCGATGTTCATCTTGCTATCGAACACGCAAATGGGCAGCAGATATGCCATAAAGACCAAGCTTGTCTGATATTGAGGCAACCACAACCCCAACAGCCATGCCATCGGAAAATACAGCAGATACACCACTGGGAACAACAAACCCAGCGCGTTTTGCGCCCCTTCGTAGAACTTCGTTACATGCTGTTCGTCGGTTTGACGCAGGGCAGGGAACAACACCATGGCCGCTTGCGAAATGAAACTGAGAAAGAACGTGACCATCGACAGTGCCAACGAGAACTTGCCAAACGCCTCGATGCCCCACCGCATATCAATCAATGCTCGCCCCACACCGAGAATCAGCATACTGGTAAAAGTGGCTATCATCAGTTTGATGCCCACGCGAACGCTGTACGCTGATTCTTTCAATGCTTCGCGCACTTGCTTTGGGCGAGAAGCCAAGAAATCACGGAAGAAGTACAGGCAAAACAGCAAGCGGCACAGCGCGCCCAAGCAATAAGCAATCACGTATGGCTCAAAACTGTTCACTCGCATAATCAGCATGCTTGCCATCGGCACGAAGAAGACAAGTCGATCAACTATCGCAGAGTATGAGAACAGCCGAGTTTCGTTCATTGCTTGGAAAACAAAGCCGATATAGAGCGCCAGATTCGTAGCAAGCATGAACACAGCCGTCATCACGATAACAAACGAGCGATCAGCAGACAGGCTGCCGAACAAAACAGCCACAACAATCAGCACAGCACAGACGCTCTGCGCGGCGCCGGCCACAGCAAACTGCGAGAGCACCGAACTCTTGTCAATGTCTTGACGGCTTCTGCCCCCATTGATGAGATACACGCCGTCGTTCAACCCCAAGTGGAAGAAGCCTACATAGCTGGCGTAGAAAATAAACAACTGCCAATAGCTGAAGTCCGTAACACCCAGAACCTTCGGCAGCAAGAGAGTGACTATGAGGCTGACCAGCATGGCTAGCCCCTGCGCCGCCACTGCCACCGAAAAATTGCCGAGCAGTTTACGCAAGTTCACCGGCTGAATCCTTCGGCACAGGGGCGGCGTTGCTGATCTTTGTAGCCTTGAAATTTTTGACCATATCCGTAAACGACGTGGTCATAAACCACATTCCCAACACCAACAGAACCAGCGTCGCCAGATTACCAATAGAGAGGAATCGACTGAACAGGAACTCTTCACGCCCCATATCAAACAAATATGCTCCGACCCAAGCAAACACCACAAGAACCGCGGGCCAAGTGGTGCGTTTCGCGCAACGATACAGCAGTGTGTATGCCGCACCTGCAAGCACCGAGAAAATAATGACCCCCAGCCACCTGAAATCAAGATAATATCTACCGAACGCCGTGAAGATATTGGAATTATGCCCTCCGAGGTTCACCCACTGCATGCTGTAGAGGTGAAGATTGTCGATAAGACCTACCTTGTATAGCAAGGCATATGCGCCGTAGAAAGTGGCTCCTCCGGGCACTGTTGCGATGGAGGCGATGTGATCGAGCATCCACTGCAACGAGGGGATGCCCCCGCCAAGATAGAACGAAATGTATTCCACCGGATCAGAAGCGGGAGTGCGGCCAACCAGCTTGCCGGCTCCGTAAAAACTGATGGCGATCAAGAAAAAGAGACAGACAAGCACTAGCAGCAGCCTCACAGAAAGCCAGATTGCTGTATGCTTCTTCGCGCGCAATGCCAAGACAAACCATATCAGCACAGCACCCATGCAGCAATAAATAATCTCTCCGCGGCCACCAGCTATAAACGTCAAAAGACAGAACATGCCGAACGATAGGGCGGCAAGACCAATATCGATATATTGCTTCCGATTATTCGGTTTGCGCATCAGATTGATAACCAGCAAAATAATGCTGACATAAGCGGCAACACGTGCAACTTTCTCCATCTGGCGTTCCACAATGCTAAATCCGCTTCCAAATCGAATATTTTGAGTGGTGAAAATGGAGGTGGTACGAAGTTTTACCTGCTGGGATAAATCATTAAACCCGCTATATTGCAATCCCCACTGACTGCCTAGCTTATATGTTTCATAAACGCGCAGCACAATAGCAGCTAGAATAAGCGCAATCAAAATACCGTATTTTACGTATGCCTCAACTGAACCGCTTGCCATTAGCAGTTCAGGTGCCTCACTGTGCATCGCCTGCCCACGCTCACGCCGCCTCGCAAAGCAGTCCACACAGTAGCCGCCAGCAATGAAAGCGATACATCCCACCACGATAATTGCCAGAGCATTCCACTGCAACGCAACCTGATTCCAACTGCTAGTGCCAATTAACGCCAGCAATGCAGCCAAGGTAAAACCGAGTGGAGCCAGCGTCATTGGCGCAAGCAGCTCATATCGGCTCAAGCAAAATGCCGTTGCTGTGATCGCAGTCAATGCAATGAACAATACGAAATACAATGAATGCCCCTTCTTAGAGCCTATTCGCCAACAAGCGAAGTCGCATTAACAAAGTCTCTTTGCGGCTTGGCAAGCAATACCCACTATCCAACGCCGTGCGGCAACGTGCCAAAAAACTTGTTTTTCCTGCAACAAACAATTGAATAGTGCGACGGTCTTCATCAGACATTTGAGAACCGTAACCCTGCAACAGTTCAATAGTTTCCTGGATGAATTCGTTCTTGCTCGGAGAAAGAAGGTTAAGCAGATGACGCCATAATCTTTTAAGGTTAAATTCTCCAAAGTGGCGTTCGCCGCCTAGATTGGCTCCAGTGATGCGGCGCTTGATGTAAGAATGGTCTAAATCGGCGTACACTTGCCCGCATGTCAAGGCCACTAAATGCACCCACGAATCATGAAGACGAAAACAGACGTCCCGCTGCAACGGCGCAAGCTGCAGCAGGCGCTGCATCGCGCCATTCCACACCATGGTGCATCCACTTGCCCAGTTAAGCAGAAGAAGTGCCTTCAACGATTTAGCATACGGGGCAAAAGGCTGATATTCAGCGCGACCATTGCTTAAATCCTCATCAACATTGCACACATCCGAATAATACAGTGCTGGAGAGTTGGCGGGAGTAGAATTCAGTTGCTCAATGGCTTTGCTGAGCTTTTCCGGCAGCCAGTAGTCATCCTGATCGGAGAACGCGAAATAGTCGTAGGTTGTGGCATCAGCTGCATACACCATATCCATAAAGTTCAGAGCACAACCCTTGTTCTGCTCATTCACTGCAAAATCAATATTGGAATGGTTGCGAGCATACTGCTCGCAAATCGCCGCCGTTCCATCAGTGGAACCATCATCACGAATCACCAGCGTCACATCAACACCCCCCCCCTGAGCCAAAATACTATCGATCTGCTCAGCCACGTATTTCTCGCCGTTGTACGTCGCCATCATCACCAACACACGCGGGTTGGTGGTAGCTGCTGCAGCAACCTCATTCGTATTCATCATGCCTCCGTCCAGATATATAGAGTAGCGCCATTCATTAACAAGTTGACCGTTTACCCGCCATCTTCACCTAAAGATTTCCGGATTATAGATGTGCGTGTGCATCCGGACGCTCCACTCATGCGCGCGCCCCCAGAAGACGATCTAGCGGTAGATATACGAAGCAAGTCACGCCGTTAACGTTGGGCGTGCTGCCTACCGCACGCGGGTATGTTGGCTGATTTCGCACAGTTAACGGAGCGTTAGGACATTTGCCTAGTTGAAATAATAGCGCCTGTCTTAATCGGTTATCTGCTCAGACAACGAGCGAACTTAGTGGCTCTCATCCCATGTTGCAAACATAAGCGCATACATGTCCCGCAAATCCTCAGTGGGTTTCCAGCCCAGCGCTTCAAGTTTTGAAACATCTAAGCGAATGTCATCGCCCTTGCGGAAGGTGCTGGCACGCTGCTCATCCACCTCAAAACGAACCTGCTGATTGCTATTACCAAACTCCTTCAATAGCATTTGCGCCATCTCTTTGATGGAACAATATGTGCCCGCGTTCGCACCATTGTAGGCTTCACCGCTTTTGCCTTGAATAAGCGTGAATAGAACAGCACGCACAGCGTCATCAACCGAAAGATAACTGTTGCGCTTCGAGCCATCACTGAACATGACAATGTCGCACCCCTCGCGCACACAACGCCCAAAATCAGCGAACACACGCCCATCATCAGAGGCAACACCTTGCCCAAACGTCTGAGCAAGCCTAAGAACAGCAACAGGCAAATCGTATTCAGCAGCGTACGCAGCCCCTAAATTCTCCATTAGTAACTTTGCTTGAGGATAGCTATTGCGCACCACCAGCGGATCAAGATAGCCTAAATCAGCTTCAGTGATTGGCGAAACCGAAGTTTCGCCGTATATTTCCATTGTGGATAGCAGCAAAGTTTTGGCGCTGCCGTTGTTTCGCGCGCATTCCAACACTGCGTGAGCACCGTTGACAATATCCATTGCAGTTTCCACCGGCTGTTGCGAAAATGCTTTGCTGGAAGTAGAACATGCTGCATGAATCACATGGGTAAGTGGCTTGTCAATGTGCAAAGGCTCGCCCATTGACCATGGCAGATATTCAATGCCAGCAAAACCTTCAAACAGTGATTGCGCTTTTGCTATGTTGCGCACAGGCAGCACAAACTGCGTATCCGAGCCGCTGTGTTCCCGCCGCATCAACAAGGTTCGCATCAACTGCGAGCCGATTAAACCGGTGGAACCTGTCACAAGTATTGTTGCATGTTCCAACGCTTCCCAAGGAATGGATTCGTCCTGCGCAACAGTCAAAGCCTGCTTGAAAACAGTGGTTTCATTTATTGCTCCCATATCTGCGCGACCTCCTGCATGTCGGTGTATGCCTTGAACGTGAAGAAATCCCTCGGCGTGGTGATTTTGATGTTTTCGACCGGGCCGTCAATAGTGTGAATCTTGTAGCCATAATGAGCCATCAGGGAGACAGAATCAATGAACTCCAAACCATCTGCTTGCGAGCGCAAATGTGCTTGATACAGCTGGGAGAACATGAACCCTTGTGGCGCACGTGCCAGCTTGCAATGGGAGCGATCCATGATGTGTTCCACGCAACCGTCGTCCTTCTGCACCACCACTGTTTCGATGGCGGAAGCGGTGGTGGCCGTGCATCCCTTGGCTTTCACTGAAGCAACGCAACGGCTGATGGTGTCCGCATCAATCAGCGGGCGCACGCCATCATGCACCAACACCACAGCGTCTTCGTCGTCAGCAAGCAGATTCTTGATTGCTTGAAGTCCGTTGAAAATGGAATCTTGGCCGCAAGCACCGCCGGCCGCAAGCGCCTTGACCTTGCGAAACTCGAAATGTTTGATGACGTTGCGCAGCTCGTCAAGCCAGTCGCTCACGCACACCACCACAATGCCGTCGACTTCGTCGCACTGCTCGAACTTCTCAATGGTGTGGGCGATAATCGGCTTGCCGCCCAATTTCAAAAACTGCTTGGGCAGTTTGGCGCCTTTCATGCGTGAGCCGACACCGCCCGCGAAAATCAGAGCATAGGTTTGGCAATCTTCAGTCATGTGCCGCATCCTGCTCAGCCGCATCCTGCTGGTTTGCACCCTGCTCAGACACACCCTGCTCAGACACACCCTGCTCACTCGCATAGGAGCCCAAATCAAGTTCAAGATAGGCGTGATGCTCCTGCTCTTGCTTGCTCGGCAACGTCATGTAATCGCCGTAATGGTGGGCAAGATAGCCTTCCGCGTCCTTGGGCACGTCCAGTTGACGCCCCTCAAAAGCGATTTTGCGGGTTTCCACAAAATCAGCTCGCCGATACAGTTCATCAAAAAAATGACCGCGCCCTGCAGGAACAGACACATATTCGCTATTGTCATCTTTGCATTGCGAGTAAGTGCGAACTAAGGTTTTCGTCCAACTTTCCATGGACTTAAATGACAAGAGCATGCCAATTGCAGCCTTAAGCTTCACCGATTTGCAAAACTCTTTGTTTTCCTTGGCGAAATCAAGATAAAAATCCTTGTCACGGTAGAATCGGCGGCAGGAATGGAACAAACCAACCGCCATGCAACTCATGCCTTGCAGCCAGCGGCGAAAAGCGCTATTATACGTATTTTCGATGGGGGAAATATCAACAAACACGCCGCAATCGTCGTTATTGTAGTCTTCATGCATGCGCGCTTTCGTGCCCTTAAGGCGCACACGCAACATGCTCAACCCATCTTGAGGGGTTAACTCTGGGCAGCGCACCGAATATTTTTTAGCAAACTGCTGGGGGAACAATGCAACAAAACGATTGTAATCAGCGCGCGGCATATCAAGATCAACATCATCATCCCAAGGAATAAAACCGTTATGGCGAACAGCCCCCAGCGCACTGCCGCCACCCAAACTGTAACGAATATTATTTTGCTCGCAGAAGGAAACAACATCGTCCAACACGCTAAGAATCACCAGCTGCATTTGACGCAACTCTGCATCATTCGGGACAACCATTGAACTGGTGTTCAAATTCTTCAACTGATTAACCGTGGACAAGCTCACCATTAGCGCCTCCTTTTAGAAACTTGTTGCATAGGTTTTCCCTTTGAACTTGGCTTTAAGAAAACCGGTGCCTTTGCGCCACCAGTTGACAGGCTCAGCACTCACAACGGACAACTCACTAAACGGGTAACCATTAGTAGCCAGCCAAGGGTCAAGCAAACGTTCGCTAACACGACCCAAATAACGAGCCTGAAACGCGTCGCCATACCAGGTCGGATCCAAACGACGTTCCAGCTCGAAAAGAATCGGAAACAGCCAAGCGCAATACTCATCAAAACGCTCAGCACTCATAATGAACATGTTGAAAATGTGCGCGCCAGTGGATTTCATCAGACTGTCCCATGCGGGCACATAACCGCCAGCCACATCAACCAACACCTCGCGACACGTGTCAAACTGCTCGGCATGGAAAGTGTGCGCGTAA
>CAVFKU010000045.1:0-13805 GCA_963623245.1 Parabacteroides merdae | reverse complement strand
CATAAGGCCGCAATGGCTGAATTTCAACAAAAATGCATCATTCTGCATTTCTAAAAGCCATCATAGGCTGCGTTATTTTTCCCCCAAACGCCGAAGATGACCCCCATCATCAGCGAAAAATATTTCGTTAATGATGGGGCTTTCACCCTACTCCACTACAACAAACTTGCAGCATATTAGCGAATAATCAGTTCAAACGGTGTCGCCGCAAGGCCTACATCATTAAACAGCGTCAACTCTGGAGAAGATGACCAGCCGTAACGAATCACTGTTCCGCGCCGCAACGACACCTCTTGACTCAACGGCACTCGCAGATGTGCGTAATCGCATATCTCACCTTTCGGAACCGATACATGATACGCCCCACCAGCTGGCTCCAGAATATCGAACGCCACATCGCCAGATGCGCTCAGCCCCCCTGCAACATGCGTGAAATCAATCACCACAGCATCATGCATGCGCACAGCACGAACCGGCACCGGCCCCATGCCCTCACATGGCTCGCCGTATGCCACATTCCTCGCGGCGAGCGCAAACCGCTCCCCCACGCTGCGTTTATCCAATGGATGCAAGTCGTTGTCTTCACCAAAGCCAATGGTCACCACCATTGCGGTATGGCGCAGAGCCAGTGCTTTGCGCTGTTCATCACGCAAGCGCGGCCAGTCGCAGTCGGGTTCAAGCGTGTAATTTGGCAGCTGAGCAAACAGGAATGGCAAATCAGGACGTTCAAACACTTCTCGCCACTCTTGAATCAGAGCCATCAGCATGCGGGCATACCCAGGGGCTTCATGGGCGTTTGACTCCCCTTGATACCACAGCACTCCCGTTATCGACAAGCCGGTTAACGGCACAATCATCGCGTTGAAATCGCCTACGGGCATATGTGAGAAGAACTCTTGCTCGCGACGGTCGGGCATCGCACACCCGCGTTTGAACCGCCAAGCGCCCAATGTATCTAAATCAAATGTCTTCCCGTCAGCGCCAACTAGCACGTGCGGTTTATTTTCAGTTAGCTGCCCGCGCCCTGAGAAGCTAAGAAGACGAATTGCCAGCGTGAATTCTTTTGGCACGCAATCGATGTCGTAGTTTCTTGGCGGATAGCAATAGCCGGTTTGCCCGATCAGGCAGCCGTCAAGATAACATTCATCAGCATCTACCAGCGTACCCAAACGTAATTGAGCTGGCTTGCCTACAAACTCGTCCGGCACACACACCCGTTTGCGTAGCCAAATTGCCCCCGATTCACGCAACTGTGGCCGCTGCGATTCAGTCAGTGACATTGTGCACCAATCGGCATCATCGCATTCTGCTGCTGACCATTGTTCATGCAATCCCAAGTCAGCCTCATCTAAATCTGCCATGTACTGGCGCTCATAATCGGTGTAGCGTTGCTGCTCGCGCTGCACATACCCTGGTTGCACCAGACGATCAAAGTCATCAGGCAAGCAGCCAAGAGATTCTAGATTGCCACGACTCATCCATGCTTCGATATGCGTGCCGCCAATAGCTGTGGAAATCAGACCGATCGGCACTCCAATGTCATGGCGTAGCTGTTTGGCGAAGAAATAACCCACTGCAGACATGCCGCTGATGTCATCTCGCCCCACTTGAATCCAACTGCCACCAGGCAAGTCTTGATGCGGCTGCGCGAAGTCGAAGGTCTGAGGCACGGCAAACAAGCGGATATTTGTGTCAACGGCCGATTCCATTTCTTCGGGGAACATGGTAGCAACGCGCCCCATCCACAGTTCCATATTCGACTGGCCAGCCAGCAGCCACACATCGCCGAACATCACGTCATGTGACACCACTCGCTCACCGTTTGCTGCTGTCACCTCCAGCTCAAATGGGCCTCCAGCTGGATGCGCATCCAGCATCGCAGTCCAACGGCCTTGACAATCAGCAGTTGCCGTCGCTATACAACCATCAACTGACACGTGCACTGTTTCACCGGCTTGGCAAATGCCCCACACCTTTACTGGTCGGTTGCGTTGCAATATCATGCCATCTGCAAACAGTGGAGATAGTGTTAGTTTCGACGCGCTCATATCAGTGTTCATCATTCTTCCTTGTTTGTGTCACATCAGCATTGTTGTAGTTTCTGCTGAATTGTCGAACTGTCAAACTGTCGAACCGCCGACGAAATTCGTTTACGGGTAGATGGTTCGCCCATGTTCATCGGGAGTTTTGCTCATGCGATAGAAGAAGGTATTCACCTGATCACGCCAAGCCACTGCATTATCCAACTGCAGCTGAAGGCGCTGAGAAACATTGTCGAACACCTCGTCTGGCACTTGCCCACGCACACTTTCCCACGAGGCAATATAACCCTGCACTGCTTCGGGACCTGCAAAATGAGTGTCATAGATGTGCTGCAACACTGTTTTACCGCTGTGAAGGCGATGACTGTAACCGACATGATGGAAGAACAGCACCAGCTCATCCGGCGTGGACTCAAGGTTTTCATATATCGCGGCCTGCCGCGGCGGATATTGCGCGGTATAGCCGGAGCCAGTGGCCTGCGTGCGATCCACGCCCACGCCGTCGCGGTCGGCAAAGTGGTAGGTGCCCCAACGGTCGTATTCATAGCCGTTCACTGATGGACCATAATGCACACCTGGGGTGACCATGAATCCCACGCCAAGCGGCGCACTGTAACCCTCATACACGGCATTCGAGGTCAGCAGTATACCGCGAATGGCTTCGATGGCCTCCTCAGACGCATCAGGGAAGGTCTGCGCTAACCATTCGTCTGCAATAGTTTCAGCACTTAGAGTATTGTCCCAGCACATGCGACCGAAACCATACAGGTTGGCCTGCGCCAAGGCATTGCCTGTCCAGTTGTCATCCATACCCACGTTGGAGACGGCCGCAAACCCTGTGTTATGCGTATTTGATCCTCGAGAAGCGATAATCGTCTTCACTTGCGAGCCACTGGCGCCACAATCGTCCGATTCGCCATCAACCATGGTGTCCTTGTTGATCATGGACAGCCACTGCGGCAGCACATAGTTCACGTCAATCTGATGCCCAAGGTATTCGGCGGTGATTTCGAATTCCATAACGATATTCGTACGTTCCATACCGCCAATCAGAGGATTGAGAGGCTCGCGTGTTTGGAAATCCATCGGCCCGAACTTGACCTGCAGCACCACATTATCGGCGAACAGCCCGTCCAGCTCCTTGAAATTACCCCAAGCGGCCTTGGCGCGATCAGTGGTGCGATCTCGCCAATCCTGCTGGGAGTTATACACAAAAGCGCGCCAAATCACGATGCCGCCGTATGTAGCCAGCGCCTGAGCCAGCATATTCGCACCGTCGGCGTGCGTGCGACCGTACTGCATCGGCCCTGGTTCCCCTTCGGAGTCTGCCTTGACAACAAAACCTCCGAAGAATGGGATACTTTGGTATATCGCTGCCGCCGCGTCCGCCCACCATGCTCGCACTTGCGAATCGCATGGATCGCTGGTGTTCAAACCGCCCAATCGCTTCGGACTAGCAAAGTTGATGGCCAAAAATGTGCGAATACCAAAACTATTGAATAAATCGGCAATATAGGCAACTCGCGAAAGGAATGGCTCAACAATCAGGCGCGTTGCATCACCCCGCACATTCACGTTGTTCAGACATACGGCATTAATGCCAATGGAAGACATGAACCGCGCGTATGCTTCCAGTCGAGCAAAATCGCCGCGGAACGGGTTGGTGGTATCACGTTCTGGAAATGAACGAAAATCACTGTGATCATTACTGTTCATCGCACCAAAGAAAATAGATTCGCCGGCATATCCGCGTTCAACCGAGCCGTCAATCTGATCCCAATGGTCAATCATGCGTATTTGCTGATCAGGTTCGGCCACACAATCGCAGCTTTTGCCGGTCATAACCGCACGCAGATACGCGTAGAAGCCATACAACAGGCCGGTTGTGTCACATGCGTCAATGGCTACGCGACCGTCTTCCATCGTATGAATGCGATAGCCTTGCGATGAGGACAGACCTGGCACTGCTGTCTGTACGCGCAACAGCACCGTCGCCTTGTCTGCCTCGCCAACCAGCGGCTGGCGCAAAAATTCGGTAATTTCACGCCGCAGACGAATCGTACGCGCGTCCTCACTGCTGCTTTGTACACACCACACTGTTTCACCAAGGGCAGTGCGTATCAATTCAGCCTTCAGCCACATTGCATCGGCCATGCTATTCTCCCGTAATCAGAGTACGAAATTTTTGTTCATCATATCGCAGAATACCGAGATAATCAAATGAACTTACTATCTGCCTGCCCCCTCTTTTTTCCTCTTATGGCAAGAAAACACGCATATGAAAATGGTAACGCTTTGTACTAAACTTTTTTCGTATGATTACCGCAGACACCCCGCAGCGCAACGACATGCACAGACCCAGGCTCACTGAAATTGCCCAAAAGGCTGGCGTGTCCGTCTCCACTGTTTCCAAGGTCATCAACGGTCGACGTGATGTCGGCACAGATACACGACACAACGTCGAGTCAATCCTTAGCGAATACGGCTACCAGAAGTCTCTGGTCAAGGCCACACCCTCACGCCAGATAGATATTGTGTTCCAAGATTTTGAAGAAATGTGGGCCATGGAGCTGCTCAAAGGGGCAACTGAAGCCGTTAGCCAATATGGCATTAGCATCACAGTCACAGAGCTGACAAAACGCAATGCCCACAGCGGCTCTTGGACGCAAGATATTCTCGAACGCCGCCCGATGGGCGTTATCTTAATCTTCTCAGATTTGTCATCGGAAGATAAAACGCATTTCATTTCCCGACAGATTCCTTTCGTAACGCTAGATCCGGCGGGTGACCCTGCACCAGATAGCACCACAATTCGCGCCGACAACTGGACTGGCGGCTTGGTTGCCACCCGCCATCTCATCTCGCTTGGGCATCGCCGCATCGGTATCATCACCGGCCCTATGCATCAGCTGTGCGCCAAGGCACGCTATGACGGCTATCTGTCAGCACTCGCCGAAGCTGGTATCGACACCGACCCCGCACTGATAAAAGAAGGCCTGTTCCATATGGAAGATGGCTTCGAGCATGCAATGTCACTGCTAACTATGCCACAACGCCCCACAGCGATTGTCGCTGGAAACGATTTGCAGGCCATGGGTATTTATGACGCGGCACGCAAACTGGGATTGTCTGTGCCCGAGGATCTCTCCGTTGTTGGATTCGACGACGTAACTTTCTCCAAGCTCTTAAGCCCCGCACTAACTACAGTGTTGCAACCATTGGATAAGATGGCTGGCCACGCCGCCGAAATGCTGATGGAAATGAGCGAAGGGCGGACTGTTGAGCAAGACACCGTGTTTCCAACCACGCTTATCGTGCGCAACAGCACTGCCGCCCCAGCTCACGAATAACAACCGCTCTTAGCGAACCGCAATGACCTGTGATGCGGAGCGCATTCCAGCAGCGTCAGCGCTCAGCACCACGCGTCCAGCCTCTCCAGTGAAGCGCAGCATCACACTGGCCACACCTTGATGCATATGAATGGTGTCATTACCGTACGGTTCGTTGCTCATCATGTTGCCATTGTCAACCGCGATAACCTCGGCTGGACCTTCAACCCGAAAGCGCACCGAAGCGCTTTCGCGGAACACTGGATTGCCTTCCATATCAAGGCACTGCACACTGAACAGACGCTCATAGCCTGCTTCAACGTTTAAATCGAACGTTTCGGGCAGTGCTGGGCAGCCGAGCGTAGCAATATCAGCGAATTGGAGCTCCACAGCTGGAGACACTGGGGTGACAACCTCTTCACGGCACACCTCTTTGCCATCCCGATAGCCGATGATGGTCAGTGTGCCCGGATGCCACGGCAGATAGCCGGTAACCACACGGTTGGGATATTCACGCACTGGCTTAAAGAAGAGTTCACGATACGGGTGCAGAATGCGTATCTCATCGCAGTTGGTCGCCACCATGTAAGGCAAGACTCCACGATGGAATTGCGGGAAATGCCAGTGACTGACGAACGGTGGAATATCCCAGTGCTCCTTGATGTTCTCGTCGGGCTGTGAGTAGTCGGCGACCATGAAGTGCACGAACGGCTCACCTTGCGACTGCCAGTAAGACTTCATCAGCCAATAGCCCGCTTTAGGTACGCCATTGGTACGAATCAACGCACCTGACCAACCTTTGGACGGCCATCCCATCGATTCGCCCAGATAGTCGAAGCCAGCCCAGATGGTTCCGCCAATCACCCATTCCTTCTCTTCGGGCACCAGATTGGGGTTTTCGCTGATGTAGTCCTGCATCTGCAGATCATGGCCAACGAACCACTGGTACACCTCGGAGCCAAAAATCGGCTTGTCGGGGATAGCAGCATGCACACGGTCATACCATTGCTCGGAGTAGTTAAGCACGGTCACATCAGTGATATCAGCAATGAGTTTGATGCGTTCCACGCGCTCAGCAGGATCTTCAATCTCATGGTCAGCCAACGCCTCGTCGGTAGCTTGGATAATGCCCTCAGAGTCGCTGATATCAGCAGCTTCCGACTGGAAGTGTGGGCTCATTGCGCAGCCTACTGGTCGCCCTGATGGGTCAAGGAGATGCGCATAGTCAACCAAGGTTCGCAAAACAGCAAGCATCGAACGCTTAGCTTGGTTCTCCACCTCGTTGCCAACACCCCACATCACCACACTTGGGCGATTACGATCTCGACGCATCATCGCCGCCAGATCGTTGCGCCATCCAGATTCAAAGTACCGCTTATAGTGACCTGATTCCCACTTGTCGAACGGTTCAGCATACACGTAGAAGCCCATTTCGTCAGCCAGGTCAAGCATTTCTTTCGGATGTGCGTGGTGAGCCAACCTAAGACCATTGCACCCCATAGCCTTCAACTGCTCAAGGCGTGCGCGAATCACCTCGCGCTTAGCCGCAGACCCTACACAACCCATATCCTGATGCAGGCAGACGCCGCGGAAAATGGTTTTCACTCCATTGACGAACATGCCATGGTCAGCATCAAAAGTTACCGTGCGCAAGCCGATGTGCCGTTCAACAGCATCGGATCCGTCCGCGAGCGCCACGGTGAGCGTATACAAGTATGGGTGTTCAGCGCTCCACAGCTGTGGCTGTTGAACCTGCAGCATCACGCCATCGTTTAGATTGCCGCTTGCTTCGACAATAACTGCGCCTGTGGTATCGCGCAGGGTTGCCACAATAGCCGACGATTGCGCTTCTGGCAATTGACAATCAGCATCCTGTGCAATCCGCACTTCTGCTTCATTTGCTGCCAAATCAATATGCTGCAACACTACGAGATCGCGTTCATCAAGATGGGTTGCTGGCACGTCGATCAATTGCACCGTGCGATACATGCCCGCGCCGGAATACCAACGGTCGGTGGGGGCATCCAAGTTTTCCACACGAACGAGAATCTCATTGTCACCCTCGCGTAGCGCATCTGTAATGTCAAGCCTGAAGGGCGTATAGCCATAGGCCTGTCCGCCGACTTCCACGCCGTTGACGCTTATAGTTGAGTTTTCGTACACGCCATCAAAATCCAGCAGATAACGACGCGTGGGCACTTTGCTATCCAACGTCAGCACGCGGCGATACCAGCCAATGCCCCACCAGTCACGGAACGCCTGGTCAACACCCCAATCCATGGGGTTGACCATCGGTCGGTTGATGGCCCAGTCGTGCGGTAAATCAATAGCCTGACCACAGCCTGCGGGTGCAGGCTGTTCGCCGGAGCTAAATTCCCAGCCTGTCATGAGCTCGGTGATGGAGCGTGCCATAGATATTCCTCCTTGAAATAGCTGTCGAAAGTCGAACGTATACGACTGCTAGCCTAAGCGCTGTTCACTGCAGCAGGTACAATTCTTGCCAATATTGCGCAAGATGTTCGAAAGGCGGCAGCATGGCACACTCAACGAGGATTGACCAGCGCAGCCGTGCGACGCTGGACGATATTGCGCAACATCTAGGCCTTAATCCGTCAACCGTGTCGCGGGCATTATCAGGCACGGGCAGAGTGTCGGCCGCCACCGAATTGCGCGTGAGGCAAACAGCCCTCGATATGGGATATATTCGCCCCTCGTTCCGCCAGATGATTGGCGTTCCCAGCACCAGCAAGGACGGAACAGAGCGCGCATCGGGATATATCGCCATTATTGTCCCATCATTGCTTGATCCCCCCAGTGCAGCTCTTGGTGAACGCATGCAAAGTCAAATCACAGCTCAAGGGTGGAAGCCCGTACTGTTAAGCACTGGCGGCGAGGCTGCGCGCGAATATGCGCTTATCCATACATGGAACAGCATGGCTGATGGTTTTGTTCTGGTGTTTTCTCAACTTAAAGATGTGCAGATTCGTCGTTTGGCTGAAATAAAGCCGACTGTGGTAATTGGCAGACGAGCACCTTCCACTGGGGTGTCTCATGATACACAAGCAGCAAGATCGATAGTGGCCGATGAACGCACTGGAGTGAACGCCGCAATAAAAACACTGTGGAATATGGGGCACCGAAGCGTCACGTATCTGTCAGTCTCGCGCTTGTCATGGGCAAATAATCATCGCCGACAAAGCTTGTGGCAGCAGGCGATGCGTTATGGCATGTCGTACCGCGTCATAGAAGACCTGCCTTCTAGTGTTGAGGCGGGTTCTCAAGCGTTTACACTCTTCAATCAACATCGTACCGATGCTGTAGTGGCGTTTAACAATGTGATGGCTATAGGTTTTATGAAGGCCGCCGCCTCGGCAGGATGCAACGTGCCGCAGGATGTGTCCATTATTGGTTTCGGCGATACACCAGCCGCCATACTGTCCAGCCCAACGCTATCTGCGATTCAGCAACCAGTGGCAGAAATGGCGGATTTAGCGGTTGAAACCGTGCTAGGAGACATTGAATCGCATAGCCGCAGCCAACGAAACCTCTCGCCACTTGCTACGCGGTTCATTCAGCGCGATAGCGTGGCACGCAAGCCCATCAGCACACCCACACGCCGCGTGCAGGCCGATTCGATACATTCGCTGCGCACTTCAACTGATATTGATCTCACACTTATGGCCAGCACCTCAAGCGAAATACGGCCTTCCCTAGATGAATTTGAACGCCACTTCCCCAATATTCATGTGCATGTTGAACAGTCTGGACCACAGGCAGCCACCTTAACCCGACTGCATAACCGCATGGACGCCAAACGCAACGTGCCTGACCTGTTTCGCATCGAATATGACAAATTGCCTCAACTTGCACTGGAAGGCAAAGTTGCTAACCTGCGTTCATCGCGCGTAGAGCGCGAATTTTCTTCACAATTCTTGCCTCGCGCATGGGCCAGTGCCCATTACGGCAACGGCTTGTTTGCAGTTCCTACTGACGTGACACCAATGGTGATGTTTTATCGCAAAGACATTTTCAAGCAATACAACCTTCCATTGCCCCGCACATGGCGCCAGTACCACGATGTAGGAGTGAAGCTGCGCTCACTTGCTCCAGGAACGGCGATGGGCTGCATCAATGCGGCGGATGCCCAGCATTATCTCGCGCTATTGCGCATGAGCGCACAACCGATGTGGACGCTGGACGAATCAACTCATGTGCAACTCTCACTAACAGCGCCACGCATACGCGAAGCTGCCACCATGTTGCAGCGCTGTCTTGATGACGAAGTGCTCACTGTGGAGCCGCAAACAACACACAACTTGGCGCAGCGCTTGCACGCTGGGCTGATGGCCGCCCCAGTAATGCCTTCATGGTTTGCTAACACCATCACGCAAGCCCACCCTGAAGGCGCCAGATTGTGGGCAGCAACATTGCCGCCTGCCTTTGGCAATCCGCGACGATTAGTTACTTCCACCGCTGGCGGTTCAGCGTTGGCCATCAACGCAAGTGCCCCTCGCGATAAACAGCGCGCAGCAGCTGCGGCCGCATTCTGGCTGGAATCCAATCCCACCGCGGTCTCCTTGAAACCATTGCGTACAATTCCCGCCGCCCGTTGCGGCTTTTGGGCAGACATCCCCGCCAAAACTTCTCAATCCTCTGCCGCCAACAAAACCACCAAACCTCACACCGAGCCCGCAGATGAGTTTTTTGGTGATGCTTTGCGCCCCGTATTCGCTGAAGCAGTGCAACGTTTGGATAAGCATTGGCAGCCATTGCCGTTTATGACGCAAGTGGATGACGATTTCCGCGACACGGTGATTCCGATGCTCACCAATGGCGGCTGCCCTGCCAAACTGCTGGAGGATTGGCAGAGCAGCATCGCCAGTCACGCTCACTCACTCGGGTTCACCGTGCGATAACAATTCTTAAGAGCAGCCCTTCATACCCTTGGACTTTCTTTGGGGCCAAGATAGGAAGATGGCAGCGCGATGTCAGAGCGCACCAATACAAGCCGCTCAAGCACCATATTAGGACTGATATGGTGGAACTTCAGCCGGTTCTCGCCAGCCTTGCATGTCACCGTTGTATGGAATTGACGCACGTTGTCAACACCTTCGCGCTCATGCTGCGGGCACATGAAAAAGGCGCGGCTCGCGTCTTCAACAGTGTTCTCGACTGTAATATCGCCGTCATTAATCTGCGTAGCGATTAGCATCTGCAGCTTCTCACTTACAGGCATGGTTGGAGCCAGCACCCACGTCAGATCATATTCGCCCGCTTGGCGCACCGCGAAACGATATTCCAGCCAAGGTGCCAACGCGGGATCACACTCACTGAAGTCTGCCATATGCGGCAGCACTTTCATTGCCGACCCAGTTTTGCCGTAAGGAGCAAGCTTGACGAACGCAGAGCTGTCTGCCCCCTGCCCCGACGCCGCGTAATGCTCAGCTTCAATAGTTACAACGCCGCCCACCTCTAGGAAGGTTCCAGCGGCAACATCGCTGGGCAGATACGAATCAACCACTACATTCACCGGCACTGTTGCATCGTTCAGCTGCGTGACCGCATACCCGTTTTCAGTGTCGTTCATACGCCCAATCACAGTGAACTGGCCTTCGAGCGCCCCACTGCCCTGTTCACGCCTCAGCATATCGCGGTCGATGTGAACAGTGATCTGTTCATCTTCCACAGCACTGCCTTGATAGCGCGAGAAACTCAACCATTCGCATGTGTTGTCAATGCGCCAGTCAATCAGATTCCGGCCACCATTGGCAATGGTCAGGGTTGCTGTGGTGATGCGCGGATCGCTGAAAACTCGCGTAGTTAATTCGCTATCTATCCACGGCGAGCCCACACTATATTCGTCCGCCCCTTCAATCGAGACAATCATGCGAGGCAAGCGTGCGGGCACCACTGTGCGCACAACTGGATACTGATTATTGTCAGCACACCATGCACGGAAGCCAAAATGCTCAGATAAGCCAAATCCGTCGAACTTACCGTCGCCCACTGTGTGGAATGCGCGCACGATTTGTTCATCTCGCTCAAAGCATTCCGACACCTCAGCGGCTAAAGTGTTAGCGGACACCCTGTTCTGCTCGGCATACAAGGCATTGCGTCCTGCCAGCACCCACGCCTTCATCAGATTCGCAGTAGCCATTGCAGGATACCAGACTAATTCTGTAAATCCGGGCAGAATCCGCTCTGGGCAGCGCGCGCGCACCTGCTCGCAAGTACGCAGCACCCATTCAGCGTTTTCCAGCAACTCCTGCGCTTCACCGTAATGTGTTGGATGATAGCTGTCAGATTGCATTACCTCATGCTTGCGCCGTTCCAACATGGTCATATATTGTTCGATGATTTCACGAATCAGCGCGATATCCGACTGCGCAAAGGCATCGGAGAACTGCGAGGAAATCCAATGTTCCAACCATTGGACATGGTTGTTCGGGTGCGAAGTGCCATAACGCTCCATGTCATAGGCCATATCAAGGAAATATGCCAACGACATCTCGTTGGTGGCGATATCGCCGACGTTGACCACCCAAGTCTCACGCACGCCAGCATCGTATGCGCAACTCATCTGATCCCATACGCGCGGCAGCCAGGTCGAACCAATCCACTCATACGAGGCCGGCCCACCGTGCATATCCATGTGGTAGTACATGCCCCAACCGCCGTTGCGACTGCGCTGCGAAGCCGCCGGCAAAGTGCGCATATACCCTACATTATTGTCGGCGAGCATAATCGTCACGCCATCCAGTTCTGGGTCGTCAGCAAGGCTGACCCCATGCTCGTCTGGATAGAAGAACTCCTCAACCTCTGAGAATAATACGATTTGACGCGGCACTTGATTCAAATCTGGGTTGAGCTCTTCGCGCATCAACTGATTTTGCGTCTTGAGCACACTGCGAATCAGATTAATATTTTGCTCTCTGGTGGCATCGCCCATGATGGCAGTATCACGTTCACCGCGCATGCCCATAGTGATCACACTCTCGAACGGACGATTACGCTTAAGACCGTCGCGCCAAAAATTAGCGATACCTTCGGGATTGGAAAGGAAATCCCACGCATCACCATATGGGGAATCAGGCCCGCGCATCAAGCCATATTCCTCGCCGGTGCGCATGCAGGGTTCGTGATGGGAGGTGCTCATCACCACGCCAAGCTCATCAGCAAGCTCAGCACTTGCCAAGCCTGGGCCGTCCAGATTGAAATTGTCAATCCACATGGCAGGCCACAAATAATTGCCTTTCAGACGCAGCAATAACTCGAACACACGTTCATAGCAGCGCGCGTTCGCCCCTCCAAAATGAATGCGGCTCCAGTTGCCAAATGCCGGCCATTCGTCATTGATGAAGAATCCTCGATATATGACGCTCGGCTCGCGGGAAATCATATTAACTTCCCTAGCATCAAATACAACAGTCTCCTGCTGTGCCGGCTCGATGCCGCTCCAATTTTTCAACGGGGAAACACCCATCAGCTCAGAAATTTTCAACAGACCATAGATGCTGCCACGTTTGTCACTGCCAGCAACCACCACAGCTGCACTTAGTCCAGGAAGCGGGTTCTGCACCACAAAAATGCCATATACTTCACGCTTGCCAACGATGTCAGCCACGTCAATCAAACCTCGACTTGACAAATCGTCCAACAACGCGGATTTTCCGACAGTGCCGTAGATGATAGCTGTGGGGGAAACTGTTCCAGCATTAGTGCCGATGGGAACATCGGCTTGGTTCCATGTCTGCTCTATAGGGTGAGTGCCGCCGAGAACCGCCGACAGATCATCGGCCACCCAACCAGCAACACGATCGACGCCAGGCCAAGCAGCAGCGTCTGTAATCAATACGGTGTCCCTGTTAAGAACCACAGTAGGCTTCATATCGCCAATCATTTCACGTTCCCTTTCACCACTCTGTGAAGTGCCTTGGTTGGTATTTTATGCTGTTACAGTCAGGCAGCTTGTGCCATTCGCTGCTCATGATACATGATTTCGTAAATTCTTCAACGAGGTTACAGACGGACACCGCGAACTACAGGCGGCTTGAACGCAAGACACATGACAGCTGGATGCGGTAGAGTCGTGGACAAGAATTTCACCTTGCCTATCGCCATACCGCATCCAGCAAGATGGTCAACCGTCCCCTGAAAAGAGGAAGCACGCTACTCTACTCGCAACCCTGTTTCCTAACGGAAAGATACAATCCAACCAATATCACACTGGCAACCATAAAAAACACTGGCATCAGAGTGATTACTGGGAAATACCGCAGCAGTATGCCGATTACACCTAGAGCCAGCATTGAGCAGATGCGAGAAATTGCCGAGCTTACCGATGTCAGGGTACTCAGAGAATCCTCGCTTGACATTGATCGGAAATGCGCGTCCGAATAGAACACAACAATCCAGAATCCAAATACAAATAGCA
>CAVFKU010000044.1:5770-13965 GCA_963623245.1 Parabacteroides merdae | reverse complement strand
CAATGTTGCGCAACCGTTCATCGTGATCGCCACCCAGAACCCCATCGAGCAGCTCGGCACCTATAAACTGCCCGAGGCGCAAATGGATCGATTCCTCATCAAGACCTCGATTGGACATCCCGATCACGACACATCCGTTCAGGTGCTGAAGCAAGCCAACATCACCGACCGTGCCGAAACCATCTGCGCCACTCTCAGCGGCGACGATGTTCTCGCCCTGCGCAAAACCGCTGAAAACATCTACGTGGATGACGTGATCTGCGAATACATCGTGCGTTTGGTGGAGGAGACCCGCCACAGCGAGCACGTGATGGCCGGCTCCTCCATGCGCGGCGCGCTCGCGCTGACCCGTTGCGCACGCATCTGGGCGGCGGCCGATGGGCGTGGCTATGTCATCCCCGACGATGTGAAGGATTTGGCGACACCGGTGCTCGCCCACCGCATCAGCCTGACAGCCCAAGCCACCTTCGACGGCGAGACGCCGGAAAGCGTCATCGGTGACATCATCGAACATGTGCCTGCGCCGACCATCGGGGCCTGACCATGCACGAACGACTACGCGCCCTTAAACGCTTATGCCGCAAGATCCGCCGCCTATCCACGGCCTATATCTCCCCGTTGGGATGGGCGGTGGCCATTGCGAGCGCGATATGTGCGACGGCTTTCTTCGTCTTGGGCTGGCATGAATTGCTCGCGTTCGGCGTCGTGGGCGCGACGATGACACTTGCAGCCATCGTGCTTTCGCTGGGCAACACATCGTTCGACGCTTCGATCAGTGTGTCGAAACATCGCGTGCGCGTGGGTGACAACGTATTGGTGAACGTCACTGTCGACAACTCGGGCAATACGCCCACCGCATCCGCACGCGCAGACCTGCCGATCGAAGATTTCCACAAGCGCTTCTCAATCCCCATGCTCGCACCCGGCCAATCGAAGCAGACCGAGGTGCGGTTCCAAGCACTCTCGCGCGCGGTGTTGCCGGTCGGCCCGCTGAAGATACGCAAAGGCGACCCATTCGGTCTGATTCGGCACGAGAAAAGCCTGACGGAACGCCTCACCTTGTTCATCCACCCCGCCACGGTGTCGCTCGACACACTCAACGCCGGTCAAACACGCGATCTCGAAGGCCAGACATGCGGCCAAATCGTCGATGACGATCTTGACTTCTATGGCTTACGCGAATACGAGCCGGGCGACGACGTGCGCAATGTGCACTGGCTGAGCTGCGCGAAAACCGGCAATCTGATGATTCGCCAATACGAGGCCACATGCCGTACGGACACTTCGCTGACCATCGCCGTGAACCCCGACGAATACGCCAGTGCCGAAGAGTTCGAACTGGCGGTGTCCATCCATGCTTCCATCGGTGTGCGTTGCCTTGCGCTCAGGCGCCCACTGACCACGCATGCCGGCCGTGCACACGCAGACGCCCAATCCCCGATGACCTTTCTTGATTCCTGCAGCGCCATCACGCCGCAGCGTTCCGACAACCCGAATCTGGTGCAGGGCACACTCGAGCACGCGCCCGACGCCTCCTTCTATTTCCTCACCGTAGGGTCGCTTCGCGGGGTGGACAACATCAAACGCATGGCAATGGCCTTGCCGAAATCCGCGTCATGCGTGGTTCTACAAGCCGAGTTCGGCTCTCCACGCGCGATTCGCCGCTTCCCCGATTTCATCTTGGCCACGGTGGGTGATTTGAATGATCTGCCGTTGATTATGGGGGTGCTCGCATGAAGTTCGACACCCGCGCCGCCGCCACGCCCACGCCAGGTATGTCCGGCACATACACCACCACATCCGGCATGTCGTGGGCCGATTCCACCTTTTCGGCGATATGGCTCGTCGAAAAGGAAGGCCGGGCCGTCTCGCGCACGACTCACGGCACATGGAGGCGGATTCGCGTCACTGCCATCCATCTCGCCGTCACGTCCGCGCTGATGCTGCTGGCCACCAGCAATCTCATCGATGTCTATGGCGATACCGTCGGCTGGCTGATCGCCGCCATGCCCGCCACACTGCTGGGTTGTCTGATTGCGCTGGCCGGCGCCAAGCCGTCGTTGCGCCTATGGTGGCAGATTGTGTTTCTTGCGTTGGCGCAGTTCGTCATCGGCCCGATCATCACGATGAACGACACCACCATCGGACATATGGTTCCTTCGGCGCAAACCCTATCGAGTGGCTGGCAACAGACGTTCGGCTCGTTCAAATACCTGATTTCGATCGCGCCGCCGATCGGCGCCGCGGACGGCTCACTGATGGCCTTGTGGACGATTGCCCTGTGGGGCACATTCCTGACGGGCTTGTTCGCGCTGGCCGACAACGGCAAGCTCTCGACGCTCGGCGCGCTGCCGCTGTTCGCAATGTTCGCGGCCACCGCCCTGCTCGGCACCACAACCGGCTGGCAACGCACCACGGCGGGCGTTGCCGCGGCGCTCATCCTCATCGTATGGCTGTCCGCACGTTGGCAATTGCTGGAGATCGGACGCTGGCTCAGCTCGTTGGTGATTCTCGTCCTGGCTGTCGCCCTGGCGATTGGCGCATGCGCAGTGATACCGCAGCACCGCACGATTCTGCGCGACCGATATGACCCACCGATCAGCCCCTACGATTACACCAGTCCGCTGTCCACATTGCGCTCGTATGTCAAAGACCATAAGGATGACACCGTGCTCACAGTGCGTGGACTTCCGGCCGGCGCATCAGTGCGCCTGGCGGTGATGGATCGGTTCGACGGCAACGTGTGGAATCTCTCGGATTCCAAGGAAAGCCGCGACTCCTCGAATTATCGTCGCGTGGGCACCACCATCGCCAACGACACAGAAGGCAAACGGTTCACCGCCACCTTCACCGTCGGTGAAGGACTGACCGACGCATGGCTGCCGTTGTCCGGTTCGGCCAGCTCGCTCACTTTCGCCAACCGAAAGGACGCCAGCTCGTTCTATTACAACACCGACACCGACTCGGCGCTCTATCCGGCGAGAACCTCATCCGGACTGACCTATACGGAAACCGGCGTGATACCGGACACACCTTCCAACGAGGACATCGACAAAGCCGAAGCCGCTTCAATCAGCCAGCCGCAAGTCCAGGATGTCCCCAGCTCGGTCGACAAGCTGGCCACGGCCATCGCCGGCGGCCAGTCGAAGGGAGGCAAGGCGGCACGCGCGCTGGCCGACAGGCTCAAGGAATCCGGCTGGTTCTCACATGGCCTCGAAGGCGACTATCCATCGCTGCCGGGCCACGGCAACTATCGCATCGACAAGCTGTTGGCCGGCAGCGCCATGGTGGGAGACTCGGAGCAATACGCTTCGGCAATGGCCCTGATGGCCCGGGAACTCGGCCTGCCCAGCCGCGTAGTGCTTGGATTCACGCCGAAAGACAAGAATGGGGAGCCCAGCGATTCGCGCACAAGCAAGGAAGGCTCGCAAACCATCGTCAAGTTCACCGGCAACGACATCGACGCCTGGGTGGAAATCAAACTCGACGGCTACGGCTGGGTGGCTTTCCATCCAACACCAAAGGAAACGAAAATCCCCGACGATGACCGGAACCTGACTCCCCCGAATCCCCAGACGCTGGTCCGCCAGCCTCCGGTACCGCTGACCGACCCGTTGCGCGATGAACAACAGGCACGCGGCAAGTCCTCACTGGCCGGCAATGAAGCGAATCAGACAGACAATCCGTTCTGGCGGCAGGTGGGGTTCGTCGCCTCGCGCATCGCCATCTGGGGCAGCCCGTTGTGGGCATTGCTGCTGACGTGCGCTGCGATTCTATCGTTCAAGGCCATTCAGCTGTCACGCGCGCGCCGACGCGGATCGCCCCGCATGCGCATCACGGCTGGTTGGCTCGCCCTCGCCACGCTCGCACAGCAAAGCGGCGCGGACATACACGGCACCCGACGCGACCAAACACGTTCCATATCCCGGCAACTGCACATCGATGCGACCGATCTGTCTCAGCTGTCACAAGAGGCGGATTATGCCGCGTTCTCCGGATACCGTATAGAGGACGCGCAAGCCGAAGCGTATTGGAATAACGTGAACCATATGCGCGCCCGGCTGCTTGCCTCACTGCCCAAGTTACGTCGCTGGCGTACCAAACTGTCACTGAAAGGCGTGTTCACGCACAAGGTCTTCAAACAGCCGAAAACCAAACAGCACAACAAGCAGAAACCGAATATTCAAGGAGTGGATAATGGTTGATTATGATGATGCGGCCGCGGCGGTTCAGAACCCCGACGCCGATCCGATTGTTCTGGCGAAGATAGCATATGAGAACCCCGAGTTCGGCGCGAATGTCGCGGCGAACCCACGGGCCTATCCCGGCCTACTGCGTTGGATCGCCGAGTTCGGCGACGAACGCGCGCGCCAGGTCGCAGCCGAACGAGGATATACGGCCTCAGCCACGCCGCTGGGTGCACAACAGCTTAATCAACATGGTTTCAGCGCCGAAATGGCCGTCACCACCACCGATCAGATGCAAATGGCACAGATTGCGCAGACTTCCCCCGAACTATATGCCTCGCTCGCATTAAATCCCAATCTCTACCCCGCTCTTACTGATTGGTTGTCCGAATTGGATGACCCTGCTATCAATGAGGCTCTTGCCACACGCAGCCAATGGTCGCAGGAATAAAAGGCCTTGACAATGAGCGCTCTGCCTTTTCCTCCCCCACCAGAATCAGGTTGGTACACGGATGACCTTCCAGTATTAGAAAACAGCGATGCTATCGAAAACTGGGATGGCACCGTGTTGGCAAGTTCCTTTAGTATTCGCCAGCCACAAACAACCTATCTGCTGCACAACGATGCGACAGGCCAATCCATCGCCATCGACCGCAGCGCATTGCTGGGCCGCAAACCGTCCGACATCCTTCCCGAGGGTGCAAAAGCCGTTCCCCTCGAAGATCCGACGCACACCATCTCACGTAACCATGCCGCTATCAGTATCGATACCAATGGCCACCTGTGGATTGAGGATTATGGCTCACTCAACGGCACCTTCATCATCCACGATGACACGGAGACCCAAGTCGTCGGCACCCCCGCTCAACTTAATATCCCTACAACACTGCGTCTTGGCGACCAGCTCCTCACACTCACTGAACAATAGCTGTAGCCGCTGCAGCAAATCCCAATACACAATTCGGCTCGAACCTTTGCATATAACAAGGGTTCGAGCCGAATCAATCAGTCAAGCATTAGCCTGACACACTGTTATCAGTTGAGCTCCTCAGTGAAGCCAGCAGTGCCACCTTCATCGTTGAGGAAGTCATCTGGGTTGAAATCGTCGCCGAGCTTCAAATCACCGAAGTCGATGTGAGTGAAGTCTACTTCACCCATATTGTCTTCACTGAAGTCAGCACCATCAATACCCATATCGCCACCAAGACCGAAGTTCGGGTAGATGGTGTCGCGAATGGCCTTGTCTGGCTCGACCACCGCGTTGCGATAGCGGGCCAAACCGGTGCCGGCCGGAATGAGCTTGCCGATGATGACATTCTCCTTCAGGCCCTTCAGGTCGTCGACCTTCGCATTCAGTGCAGCATCGGTGAGCACACGGGTTGTCTCCTGGAAGGATGCAGCCGACAACCACGAATCGGTGGCCAGGGACGCCTTGGTGATACCCATGAGTTCCTGACGGCCAACAGCCGGCTTCTTGCCTTCCTTGACAGCAGCCTTGTTCACAGCGCGGAACTGCTGCTGATCAACCAGCTCGCCTGGCAGCAACTCGGTGTCACCGGAGTCAATCACGGTGATGCGACGGCTCATCTGATGGACGATGACCTCGATGTGCTTGTCGTGAATATCCACACCCTGAGAACGGTACACATTGTGCACTTCTTCCACGATGTTCATCTGGGCGGCACGCTTGTTAAGCACACGCAGGATCTTCTTCGGATCGACGGAGCCTTCAACCAGCTGAGTACCGGCGGCAACATGTTCGCCGTCTTTAACCAACAGCGGCACGCGACGCGACACCATGTAGGTAATCGGCTTAATTTCACCGTTTTCTGCAGGAGCACCGGAATCGGCATCTGGAGTCAGAATTACCTGACGACCGCGATCATTCTCGCTGACTTTAACAGTGCCAGCGAACTCGACGATCGGCGATTCGCCCTTCGGGGTGCGAGCCTCGAACAACTCGGTGACACGAGGCAGACCCTGGGTAATATCGGAAGCCGATGCGACACCACCGGAGTGGAAGGAACGCAGCGTCAACTGCGTACCGGGCTCACCAATGGACTGGGCGGCCACAATACCAACGGTTTCACCGACATCCACCAGCTTGTTGGTGGCCATCGACCAGCCGTAGCACTTAGCGCACACGCCACGCTTCGACTCGCACGACAGCACGGAACGGCACTTGACGAACTCGATGCCGTGAGCAACTAGATCGTCAAGCACAGCCATCGACAGTGCATCGCCGCGC
This sequence comes from Parabacteroides merdae, assembly GCA_963623245.1. Lineage (GTDB taxonomy): Bacteria > Actinomycetota > Actinomycetes > Actinomycetales > Bifidobacteriaceae > Bifidobacterium. The sequence goes on along the minus strand of CAVFKU010000044.1, from coordinate 7,530 downwards.
TTGTACAGCACCTTCTTCGTCTTGACCTTCGGATCAAGCACATCGTCAGCAAGCAAACGAGAGTAAGGGCCGCCATCCGCGTTCTTAACAAGCGTGAGATTGCCATCGGCGTCACGTTCAGCCACGCGAACGTCGATACCTGCGCTTGTGCCGCAGTCCTCTTCGCGCACGATGACATCCTGGGAGACGTCCACCAGACGACGGGTCAAGTAGCCGGATTCAGCAGTACGCAATGCGGTATCGGCCAGACCCTTACGTGCGCCGTGCTGGGAGATGAAGTACTCCAGCACTGACAGACCGTCGCGATAGTTCGACTTCACCGGTCGAGGTATGATCTCACCCTTCGGATTTGCCACAAGGCCTCGCATACCAGCAATCTGGTTAATCTGCATCATGTTGCCTCGTGCGCCAGACTGCACGATGATGGCGAGGTTGTTCGTAGGATCGAAGTCCTTCTCAACAGCCTCGGAGACCTCAGCGGTGCACTTGGTCCACAAATCAACAAGCTCCTGACGGCGTTCGTCTTCCGTCATCAAGCCCATCTCATAGTTCTCGTTAACCTTGGTAGCCTCGTCCTCGTATTTGGCAATGTACTTGTCGCGTTCTGCCGGCTCGATAACGTCGGAGAATGCGAACGACACACCAGACCAAGGCGCACGGGTGAAGCCGGTGTCTTTCAGAGCGTCCAGCGAAGCGGCCACTTGTGCGGTGGAATAGCGCGTGGCGATATCGTCAACGATCTTGGACAGCTGCTTCTTACCGACCGGCTCGTTGACGAACGGATAGTCGACGGGCAGCGTCTCATTGAACAGCACGCGACCATAGGAGGTGGCGAACAGCGTGGTGCCGTCCTGGAAGCGCTCTTCCTTGACGACATCGAGATTGTCACGGCCATTCGCATCAACGACCTTAATTTCGCGCGGCTCCCAGCCTTCCGGCAACACGAAGTCGGCGGGCATGCGGATAAGCACCTCGGCTTGCATGTCAATCTCATGCAGATCGAGTGCCATTTCAGCCTCAGCCAGCGATGAGAAGATACGCCCCTGACCCTTCGCACCCTCGGTGACGGTGGACAGGTAATAGAGGCCCAAAATCATATCCTGGCTCGGCATGGTGACGGTGTGACCGTCGGCGGGCTTGAGGATATTGTCGGAGGCCATCATCAGCGAGCGGGCTTCGGCCTGGGCTTCGGCGCTCAACGGCAGGTGCACTGCCATCTGGTCGCCGTCGAAGTCGGCGTTGAAGGCGGCGCAGGCCAGCGGCGGCAGGTGAATGGCCTTGCCTTCCACCAGAATCGGTTCGAAGGCCTGAATGCCCAAACGGTGCAGCGTGGGCGCGCGGTTCAGCAGCACTGGATGCTCGGAGATAACCTCTTCGAGCACACCCCACACCTCAGAGTCGCCACGGTCGACCAAACGCTTGGCGCTCTTCATGTTCTGCGCGAAGCCCTGATCCACCAGACGCTTGATGACGAACGGCTTGAACAGCTCCAACGCCATCGGCTTGGGCAGACCGCACTGGTGCATGCGCAGCTCGGGGCCGACCACAATCACGGAACGGCCCGAGTAATCCACACGCTTACCGAGCAGGTTCTGGCGGAAGCGACCTTGCTTGCCCTTGAGCATGTCACTCAAAGACTTCAACGGGCGGTTCGAGGCGCCGGTGACCGGACGGCCGCGGCGACCATTGTCAAACAGCGAATCGACGGCTTCCTGCAGCATGCGCTTCTCGTTGTTGAGCATGATTTCGGGAGCACCGAG
>CAVFKU010000044.1:0-5760 GCA_963623245.1 Parabacteroides merdae | reverse complement strand
AGTTCAATCAGTCGCTTCAGACGGTTGTTGCGGTTAATCACGCGACGATACAGGTCGTTCAGATCGGAGGTGGCGAAACGGCCGCCGTCGAGCTGAACCATCGGGCGCAGATCTGGCGGGATGACTGGGATGACATCAAGCACCATCGACTCCGGCTTGTTGCCGGTGGTCAGGAAGGCGTTGACAACCTTCAGGCGCTTCAAAGCCTTGGTCTTACGCTGCTCGGAGGATTCCTTGATTTCCTCCTTGAGCTCGGCAGCGATGGATTCAAGATCAAGCGACTGCAGACGCTTCTTGATGGCCTCGGCACCCATGGACCCCTCGAAGTAATCCTCGTAGCGATCCTGCATTTCGCGCCACAAATCCACATCGTCAATGATGTCGCCAGCATTGAGCTTCTTGAACTTGTCAAACACGGCAGTCAGACGCGCAATCTGATCGTCATAGCGCTGACGGATGGCCGCCATTTCACGGTCGGCAGAGTTGCGCAGCTTAGCTTTGGCACTGCCCTTGGCATCGCCTTCAGCCTCAAGCTCGGCCAAATCAGCTTCAACCTTCTTGGCGCGCTCTTCGATTTCGTTATCACGACGCTTCTCGAAAATCGAAATATCGTTGTCGAACTCGTCCTGCAGGTCAGGCAAATCCTGATGGCGCTGCTGTGCGTTGACGGCAGTGACCATATAGGAAGCAAAATAGATAACCTTCTCCAGCTCCTTGGGTGTCACGTTAAGCATGTAGCCCAAACGCGAAGGCACTCCCTTGAAGAACCAGATGTGTGTCACCGGCGCGGCCAATTCGATATGGCCCATACGTTCACGGCGCACACGAGAGCGGGTGACTTCCACGCCGCATCGCTCGCACACGATGCCCTTGAAGCGCACACGCTTGTATTTACCACAAGCGCACTCCCAGTCGCGAGTCGGGCCGAAAATCTGTTCACCGAACAGACCGTCCTTCTCGGGCTTCAGGGTGCGATAGTTGATGGTTTCAGGCTTCTTGACCTCGCCATGGCTCCAGCCGCGAATATCGTCCGCGGTGGCCAGGCCGATCCTCAGCTTGTCAAATGCGTTGACGTCCAGCACTGTGTTGTCCTTATCTTCCGTATCTTCCGTTCGCTATTGTCGCGCTATCACTGGTATTCAGGTTCGTTGATGCTCTGGTCTTCCTTGGCGGCCGCGTCAGGGCGGGCACCAATGTTGAAGCCAAGGTCATCGGAAGCGCTGACGGGATCGTCCTCTTCGTCCTTCATGTCAATAGACACGCCTTCAGCGTTGAGCACTTCGACATTCAGGGACAGGGACTGCATTTCCTTCAACAACACCTTGAAGGACTCAGGGATGCCAGCCGGTGGCAGGTTTTCACCCTTGACAATGGCACCGTAGACGCGCACGCGGCCGTCGACGTCATCGGACTTGGTGGTCATCATCTCATGCAGCGTGTAGGCGGCACCGTAGGCCTCAAGGGCCCACACCTCCATCTCGCCAAAGCGCTGGCCGCCGAACTGGGCCTTACCACCCAACGGCTGCTGGGTGATCATCGAGTACGGGCCGGTGGAACGCGCATGAATCTTGTCGTCCACGAGGTGGTGGAGCTTGAGCATGTACATGTAGCCCACCGAAATCGGACGCGAGAACGGTTCGCCGGTACGGCCGTCATACAGCGTGGCCTTGCCGTCGGAGCCGACCAGACGGTCGCCGTCGCGGTTCGGCAGCGTGGTGGACAACAGCCCCTTGATGACATCAGGCTTAACACCGTCAAACACAGGAGTGGCCACCGGAGTGCCCGGCTCGGCCTTCTCGGCGCCCTGCGGCACGAGCTTCTTCCACTCGGCTTCCATATTCGGGTCGAGGGAGATATCCCAACCGGCATGAGCAATCCAACCAAGGTGCAGTTCCAGCACCTGACCCAAGTTCATTCGCGAAGGCACACCCAGCGGGTTCAACATGATGTCCACAGGGGTACCGTCAGCCAGGAACGGCATATCCTCTTCGGGCAAAATGCGCGAGATACAGCCCTTATTACCGTGGCGGCCAGAGAGCTTGTCACCCACCGTAATCTTGCGATGCTGGGCGATATACACGCGAATCATCTGGTTGACACCATTGGGCAGTTCGTCACCGTCATCCTCAGCATCTTCGCGGGTAATCTCCTTGATGCCAATAACCGTGCCGGTCTCGCCGTGGGGAACTCGCAGCGAAGTGTCGCGCACCTCGCGGCTCTTCTCACCGAAGATAGCGCGCAACAGACGCTCTTCTGGTGTCAGCTCGGTTTCACCCTTCGGGGTGACCTTGCCCACCAGAATATCGCCAGCTTCAACCTCAGCACCGATGCGAATGATGCCGCGCTCGTCGAGATCAGCCAACGCGTCCTCACCGACGTTCGGCAAATCACGGGTAATCTCTTCGGCACCCAACTTGGTTTCACGCGCATCGATCTCATATTCTTCGATGTGGATGGAGCTCAACGTGTCGTCCTGCACAAGGCGCTGCGAAATGATGACAGCGTCCTCGTAGTTGTATCCATTCCAAGGCATGAATGCAATCAGCAAGTTCTTGCCGAGCGCCAATTCGCCCTTTTCGATGGCTGGGCCGTCCGCCAAGACACTGCCGGCCTCAACGCGCTCTCCATCATGAATAATCGGACGCTGGTTGTAGCAGGTGGTCTGGTTGGAACGCTGGAACTTAGCCAGCTTGTAAGAGCTGGTAGTGCCATCATCATTCATCACGCGAATCATGTCAGCGGACACATACGTGACCACGCCGTCCTTTTCAGCAATGATGACATCGCCGGAATCGTTGGCGGCACGCCATTCAGAGCCAGTGCCCACCATCGGGCGCTCGGATTCGATCAGCGGCACAGCCTGACGCTGCATGTTGGTACCCATCAGCGCACGGTGACCCTCGTCGTGCTCCAAGAACGGAATCAGCGAGGCGCCCAACGACGTCATCTGACGCGGGGAAACGTCCATGTAGTCGACTTGGCTGACCGGCACATCGACTGCCTCTTCCTCGCCCACGCGGGCAAGAGCTTCGGACTTTACGAAATTGCCCTTGCTGTCAAGTTCCTGGTTGGCCTGAGCAATCACGTGGTCAAGATCGCGATCGGCGGTCATGTATTCAACCTCGTCGGTCACGCGACCATTAACCACCTTGCGGTACGGCGTCTCGATGAAGCCGAATGGGTTCACGCGACCAAAAGTAGCCAGAGAGCCAATCAAACCGATGTTCGGACCTTCAGGGGACTCAATCGGGCACATGCGGCCAAAGTGGGACGGGTGCACGTCGCGCACTTCCATCGAAGCACGGTCACGCGACAGGCCGCCGGGGCCAAGCGCGGAAAGACGGCGCTTATTGGTCACACCCGACAGCGGGTTGTTCTGATCCATGAACTGGCTCAGCTGGGAAGTGCCGAAGAACTCCTTGATAGTGGCGTTCACAGGGCGGATGTTAATCAGGGACTGGGGCGTGATGGCCTCTGCATCCTGAGTAGTCATGCGCTCACGCACCACGCGCTCCATGCGGCTTAAACCAGTGCGCAGCTGGTTTTGAATCAGCTCACCGACCTGGCGAATACGGCGGTTGCCGAAGTGGTCGATATCGTCCACGTCCACGCGCAAATCGACCTTCTTGCCGTCGCGCTTGCCAGGGAAGGCGGACTTGCCGTCGTGCAAAGTGGTCAAATACTTAATCGTGGCCACAATATCGTCACGAGACAGCGAACGATCATTAATGTCGGTTTCCAAGCCCAGCTTGCGGTTGATCTTATAACGACCCACACGAGCCAAGTCGTAACGCTTAGTGTTGAAATAGAAGGAATCAAGCAGATTCTTGCCGGCCTCGGGCGTGGGGGTGTCAGCAGGACGAATCTTGCGATACAAATCAACCAGCGCCTCATCCTGGGTTTGGATGGTTTCCTTCTCAAGAGCATCAAGCACCAGCGGATAGCCCTTGAACGCCTTGGCGATTTCGGACTTGGTCATGCCGATAGCCATAAGGAACACAATGGCAGACTGCTTGCGCTTGCGATCAACGCGCACCTGCGGCTGATCTTTCTTGTCGATCTCGAACTCCAGCCAAGCGCCGCGGCTCGGGATGATCTTTGCGCCGAAAACATCCTTATCAGAAGTGCGATCCTGCTGGCGATCAAAATACACGCCCGGCGAACGCACCAGCTGCGAGACGATCACACGCTCAGTGCCACCGATGATGAAAGTGCCGTGCGGGGTCTGCAGCGGGAAGTCACCCATGAACACCGTCTGGGACTTGATTTCGCCGGTTTCGCCGTTCTCAAATTCAGCGTTGACGTACAGCGGCGCAGAGTAGGTGTAATCTTTCTCCTTGCACTCCTGCACTGTGTGGCGCGGCTCTTCAAAGTACGGATCGGAGAAGGTCAGCGACATAGTCTGCGCGAAGTTCTCAATCGGGGAAATTTCGTTGAAGACTTCTTCAAGGCCGGAAATATGCGGCGTGGTAATAGTGCCGTTTTTCTTATCTTCTTCAACGCGCTGCTTCCAACGGTCAGCGCCAATCAGCCAATCGAAGCTGTCGGTCTGCACGCCCAGCAGGTAGGGCACATCAATGGGTTCTTTGATAGAACCGAAGTTCACGCGATCTGACGCCTTGTGCAGCTCGATGTCGTGGCTGTCGGCGCGCGCGTTGGTCATGGTGGTATTCGTCTTAGCCTTAGCCAATGGACGTTCCTTATCGCTCGCTCATAGTCGTATATTCCTGAAGGAAACGCCGCATGGCCACCATATGCCAATGCGGGCGCTCTTCCTTGTAGCGGCATGCCCGCAATATGACACACCTCACGCAAGGTCAGCAGAGTACACCATGCTTCGGACTTTGTTCACCGTTATTAGTGAACCCAACAACCTGCCATATCGCGCAAAGCAGAACCCTGTCAATTCCCCTACACGGAGAAGGTGTCAGAATCAGTGGATGTACCGCCAGAGCCGCCATATATGGAGTTGTACAACTGCGAATACAAGTCGACAACAAAAGAGCTATCAATCCACATCCAGAGCTGCAAAATGGTGGTGAGGATGTTAATGACGACAGCAGCGATAGCTAAGCCGCGCCCCTTCATGTGGAAGATTTTGGTGCGGCGAATCGACAAGCCACCAATCAATGCAGGGAACACAGGCAGTGGGTATATCACTGCGCAAACGAGCGCGACAATCGCATACGGATCCCAGCGGCCGTACAGCGGGTTCTGATTGGGATCGTCCAGATTGATTGGCTGAAGCTGGCCTTGCTGCTGCATATACGCATTGAACTGCGAGGCGTTGGACTGGTTGCTCACTGGTTGAGTGTTTACAGGCTGACCAAACACAGGTTGACCATTCATGGGCTGACCATTGGAAACCTGGCCACTAATCCCAGATTGCCCATTAAACATCGACTGATCATTCAGCGCATTAGATGCAGGCTGCTGGGCACTCGCAGTGTCCGTCTCATCGTCTTCTGGCTTGCCGTACAGATACGGATCGTAGCCAGGGTATTGGCCGGCCACAGCACCGTATTCGGGTTGCTTGAACTGACCGTATTCAGGTTGCTGTTGGGGCGAACCGTCATGTTGAATGTCGTTCATCATTGCCTTTCGGTTGCTTGGCTCTATGCGCGCAACTGCGCACCGAGACGGCTGGCAGCCTCGACGATGCGGGCGCGAATCGCTTCGCTATCATCGGCGTCCAAAGTCTTCGAGGGCGAGCGGAACACCACCGCGAACGCCAGTGACTTTTTGCCTTCACCAACCTGC